>CAZLVM010000001.1:0-25632 GCA_964562875.1 uncultured Methanosarcinales archaeon
TGAGCCAAGCTTGCTAAGTATATTTTCCTGAATAAATTCAAGAGCTTTTTTTTGCTTATCGTTTAGCTTTGAATCATCTTTCAGGGTAAACTTATCTTCTCCAGGAGTATAATTTATCAGCTCAGTCTTTGCAGCTTCTCTTAAAGCAAGTTCGCTTTCTGCAGAGCATGCAACAAGCATATGGTCTGGAAATTCATTTTCAAGCCTTGCAAAGTTTTCTACAGCGCCGGGCATGTCAATCTTATTGCATGCTATAATCATTGGCTTTGTTTTTTTTCTAAGTTCAATTGCAATATTTTTCAAATCTTCATCAACCCATTCGTTTGGCCTTTCCTTGTTTAGCTTTAGATGTTCGATTACTTCTTTTACCATTTCTTCTGTTACCTTGAAAGCGCTTAGCTGCTTCTCAAGAGCGAATGCAATCTTCCCTTTTTCCTGCATCACCTGCCTTGCAAATCTTTCCCAGCCTTTTTTCAAAATTCCAAGATACCACATGTCCATTTCAACTTCAAGAAATTTCACGTCATTTGCAGGGTCATATGTTCCTGGTGTTATAGGCTCCCCTTTTTCATTTGTTGTTCCGGCAACGTCCACTACATGTATCAGAACATCTGCCTGCCTTAAATCCTCAAGAAATTGGTTTCCCATTCCCTTTCCTTCGTGCGCTCCTGGCACTAATCCTGCAACATCAATCATCTGGACAGGCACAAACCTTTTGCCGTCAATGCAGAACCCTTCTCTTGGGTTGCACTTAACATTAAAATCTCTTTCAGCGCAGTCAACTTTAACATAGCCTACGCCTGAGTTTGGCTTTATTGTTGCAAAAGGGTAGTTTGCAATCTCAACTTCTGCAAGCGTAGCTGCTTTGAAGAACGTGCTTTTCCCAACATTTGCTTTGCCAACAACCCCAACTATCATGCTCTTGGGTTATGCCACAGGATTTATAAGCTTTGCCCTGTTTACAGCCACTATGGAATACACGATTAAAGAGCATCCTGAAGACTTTATTGTCAGGGAAAAAAGCACTGTAAAAATAGAAGAAAATGGGGCTTATTCATATTTTCTCATGAAAAAAAGGGATTATACAACTGTCAAGGCCGTTGAAACAATAGCAAAAGCTTCAAACTCAAGGCTAAAAGACTTTGGCTTTGCCGGCTCAAAGGACAGGAGGGCTCTTACAGAACAAACAATCTCATACAAAGGGGATAAAAAAAGGATTGAAGGCCTAAAGCTTGACAGCATAGAGCTGAAATTTCTTGGAAAAGGAAATAATCCAATAAGTTTAGGAGACCTGGAAGGCAATGAGTTTGAGATAATTGTAAGCAATGCGGAAAAAAAGCCAAAACCCTTGAAAAAATTCCTTAACCTGTTTGGGGAGCAGCGATTTTCAAGGCAGAATGTGGAAGTTGGAAGGGCAATTGTAAATAAAGATTTTGAAAAGGCATGCAGCCTCTTGGATTTAGAAATAGAAAACAATGATTTTGTAGGGGAGCTAAGGAAAATAAACAGGAAAATTCTGCAAATCTATGTTCATGCATACCAGTCATTTATCTGGAACCTAGCAGTAGTTCAATACGCCAAGGAAAAAAATGATGATGTTAACGAAAAAATACCAATTCCCGGCTTTGGAACAGATTTAGACGGAAGGCCTGGAGAAATAATTGAAAAAATAATGGAAGAAGAGGGAATAACAGGAAGGGATTTCATAATAAGAAAGATTCCCGAGCTTAGCGCAGAGGGAGATGAAAGATTAATGTTTGTAGAAGTGAAAAATCTTGAAATAAAAGAATTGAAAAACAAAAAAATAAAGCTAAAATTCTTCCTGAACAAGGGAAGCTATGCAACTGAGTTCATCAGGCAAGCGTTTCAATAACCTTGAATGCGTCTGCAGAGATGCTGTCAGGGTTTCCTTCCCCGCTTACATCTGCAATCATTCCTTTTTCTTTGTAATATGCAATCAGCGGTTCTGTCTGTTCCTTGTATGTTTCAAGTCTTTTCTTGACTGTTTCTTCGTTGTCATCTTCTCTCTGGAACAGCTCTTCTCCGCACTTGTCGCATTTGCCTTCTTCTTTTGGAGGCACTGTAACAAGATTATAGATTGCTCCGCATGCCTTGCATGTTCTTCTGCTTGCGAGTCTTTTGATTATTAGTTCGTCAGGTGCTACGAAATTAATTACTTTGTCAATCTTTTCAAAACCTTCAAGCGCGTCTGCTTGGGGTATTGTCCTTGGGAAGCCATCAAGAATATAGCCGTTTTTGCAGTCATCTCTGCTTAGCCTTTCTTTGACCATGCCTACAGTGACTTCATCAGGAACTAATCCTCCTTTGTCAATGTATTCCTTTGCCTTTTTTCCCAATTCTGTTTCTTTTGAAATGTTTTCCCTAAACAGGTCTCCTGTAGAAATCTGAGGAATTCCGTATTTTTCAACTGTCAGCTTTGCTATTGTCCCTTTTCCAACTCCTGGAGGACCTAAATATATAAGTTTCATTCCAAATTACCCCATGTAGTCAAGCTTTTCACTTGCTTCTGTTTCGCTTTCCCAGCATGTTTTCATTTTCTCAACAAATGGGATTATATTTTCCTTTAGCCCTTTCCATTCCTTGAAGAATCTATTGACAAACTCAGCGTCTTTCTTGTTGTTTGCGTAAATTTCTGCTTCTGTTGAAAGCCGTTTAAGAATCATTATCTTCTTGTAAATCTCAACCATCTTTTTCTGGTCATTATCGTCAAAAAAACTGCACTCCTGCATGTCAATCAATGACTCTGCAGCAGGCTGAAGCACGCTTCCGATTATCATGGAAACTTCATCAAGTTTTTCAAGGCTCTTTCTCCTTATCTTTCGCAGAAGAAATTCCTCATCTTCAAACGAAGAAACTTCAAGCTCGTTGTTTACAGTGTCATAATCAGGAAGATCATACTCTTTCCTAAGCTTTTCATACGCCTCTTTCATCTTATCCGGATGGAGAATGAGGATGTTTTTAAGCTTTTCCTTGGATTAAGGTATAATTAAAGGGCGCTTGTATCTGTTTGGATCAATCTCTGCTTTGCAGTAATATTCTGTTCTTCCAAGTGTTCCTCTTTGAAACTGCAGAGCGCAGCTTCCTTCAAATCCGCATTGCATTGGGTATGATTCACCCCATCTTCCATTGCTGCTATTTAGATTTAAATAATCACAGCGGTCATCCAATGCCTTGAATACGGGCGGAACTGTTGGTTTTTTTTCTTTTATCTCTTTTATCATTTGGAATCTTAAAATTTTGAAGCTGGTATTTAAAGAATTAGGAAAACAGAGAATCTAACCAAGAATTATAATAAGCCCCCGGAGAGATTTGCACCCTCGACCTGCTGATTACAAGTCAGCCGCAATAGCTACTATGCCACGGGGGCATAATAGTGAATAGAAGAAACAAGCTATTTATAAAATTTTGTTTTTCAGAACTTGTACAGGTTCAGGAATGATTTTATTCTTTGGTGGAGATCCATTGTGTCTGCCTTTACTCCCATCTGGAATCCTGCTGTAAACGGCTTGTAGAAATACTTGTCAAACACAGTTCTTATGAAGTAGAATATTGGCTTTCCTTCCCATCTTGATTCGTAGTCTGTCTCAAGGAATGCGTCAAATACAAACTGCACTTTGCCCTGGTTGAGTTTTATCTTTGTTCCGTCCTTTTCAACTTCAACATCCTTTATGTGGGTCATTACTATTCTTATTTTAATGACATTTTTTGCATAGTCGGTTACTTTTTTCCATGGCTCAATCACAATCTCAATGCTTTTTCCATCAGGATCAACAACTTCTATGTTCTTGTTTTCTCTTTTGTCATAGCCCTTTTCCCTAAACCATTCGTCTATCATGGTGTAGAGTTCTGCCACGCTGAAAAGACCTTCGTAAGTAAGCCTTAGCTTGTCCAGCATTACTTCTCTTTCAGCCATTTTACCAAGCCTCTGCAAATGAGTTTGTTTTTGTTGACATATCTAGGAACTCCTTTATAATCGTGTGAAGCTTGTAGTGATGGTAGTACAGCTGGTCTGTCCAGTAAAGGTCAAGGGGCTTTTTCATGATATAATCATAATAAAAGTCTCCAAGAGCTTGTATGAATTTTGAGCCGGCAAACCTGTTCTGCCAGTCAATCTCTGTGCTTCCGCTTATTTCTATCTGAATTGCTGCAGATACTGCTTTTTGCTTTTTTCCGTTTTTCACAACTTCAATCTCTTTCAGATTCCACAGCTTGAAAAAAATGTCAATATTATACTTTACATATGGATTAACCTTTCTCCATCCCCACCAGCTGTATTCTTTTTCAGCGCCTGCAGGAGAAGGAACTTTGTGCTTCAGACCTCTTTCATGGAACTCATAGCCCTGGTATTCTATCCAGTTTCTCATAGTGGTCATGAGACCATCAACATCAAATATCCCTCTGTACTTGATTATTCTTTTAAGATCGTCAAGCTTCTTAGTTGCCATTGAGAAAAAATGGGTCAATAGTGTTTATAAAGTTTTCGTATACTCACCGGGGTTTTTTGTATCGTAAAACCCTCCAAGCTCTCTTTCCGGCAGGTATGTGCTTATCTTGAAGTAGGTTTTTACAGCTTCCTGGAACCTGTATGCTTCCCTGTATAGGGTTTTCTTGTGCATTTCCATGGTATTTTTTACAGTTCTCTTCCAGAAAATTTTAAGCAAGGGTCCCAAAAACGGATGCTTTTTCCACTCATGCTTGTAGTCAATCACAAGCTTTGCCCAAATCTTTACTTCTGCTTCTCCAAAATTAGCTTTATATTTCTTGCCGTCATGCATCAGTTCAGAATCCTTAAGGCCTACAACGTGCATGTCCATATCCATGTCATATCTCCAGAATTTTGTGTTCACAGGAGTCTTGTTCATCCTCCAGTAAACCCAGATTTCCTTGCCTGCAGTTTGGGTTTCCCTGTTTAGATAGAATGATTCATCAAATTCAAGGTCATTTCTGCTGGCATAGCCTTCTTCTACAAACCATTCATGCATTAGGACATAAAGATATTTCAGATTAAAGTGTTCTCTGTGCTTTAGCTTGAATGCAGCTGCCTCAATATACTGCTTATTAAAATCTGTATACCTATGTTTGATATGAGCCATACTCTTTTTTCCGTATTATTGGTATATAAGGTTTTCTATGAATATAAAAAACAAAAACCTTAATAAACAACCTAAAACACATTTTGTATTGCATGTGCTCGTAGCCTAGCCTGGATAAGGCGTTAGCCTCCTACCATTTTTGGAAGAAAGCTAAAAATCCGGGGTTCGAATCCCCGCGGGCACGTTAGTGGCTGCGGCCTTCCAAACTTTGTTTGGATTTGCCGCGGGCACGTTAGTGGCTAAGGCTTTTTGAACTTTGTTCAAATTTGCCGCGGGCACGTTAGTGAAAAAAGCAAAAAAGAAAGCATAATGAAAAATAAAGCATATATCGTATTGTCTGCATTTATAGGGCTGCTGTTGTTAGTTTTTGTTTTGCAGGCAACAGGCCTTGAAAAGCTAAAAATACCTTTCAAGCAGTTTTCAATTCTTCATCTCATTCTTTACATTGTACTTTCCAGTCTTATGATGCTGGTAATTACCATGAGATGGAGTCTTGTCCTTAAGGCGCATGGCTACAGGCTTCCGTTTGTCAAAATGATTCTTTTCATGCTTGCAGGAAAGTCAATCAGTTATGTAACTCCAAGCGCGCAGGTTGGAGGGGAAGCTGCCAGGACTTATCTTCTCAAGCATTCAGGAGTCCCTACTGAAAAGGGTCTTTCATCAATTATCATAGACAAGATAATGGACCTGACTTCAAACTCAATATTTGCTATTCTTGCTTTGCCTATCATGATACTTTTCTTTCCTTTTTCAGTTTATTTGAAGATTGCAATGGGTGCAATCCTGTTAGTCATAGTATTTTTGATAGCTGCATTCTACTATCAGTCATTCAGGGGAAAGGGATTTTTCAATCACTTATTCAGATTCTTTCATCTTCACAAGATAAAGAGTCTTGAGGGCTATGAGCAGAAACTGATTGACACAGAGACAAATGTTGCGCATTTCTTTAAGCATAACAGAGTAACGTTTAGGTATGCTATATTCTATTCAATCCTCACATGGGTAATTATGTTTTTTGAGTTCAAGATAGCTCTTCTTGTATTTGGCTATAACGCAAACCCAATTCAGGTTATACTTGCGCTTTCAATGGTTGGATTCGCATACATGATGCCTGTTCCTGCGGCGATTGGGATACTTGAGGCTTCAGAAGCTTCAATGTTTACTCTTCTTGGGATAAATCCTGGAATAGGAATTGCAATGAGCTTTTTAATTAGGGCAAGGGATATGGTAGTGATGCTTCTTGGAATGGGAAGCCTTTCCCACTACGGCCTGAAAATAGCAAAAGCAGCTTCAGAAAATGAATAACCCTGTTATAATCCTGGAAGGAGCAAGGATGTTTCTCCGCTCAATTAGAGTAAGGCTTTTTGGGTTCAAAAAATACAGCGGAAATGCAGATGAAATATGCAGAAAAATAGTTGATGAGTGCTGGAACGGGAAATATTTCCAGGTAAGCAGCGGCCATTTCAGCGAGTTTTACACAAGGGATTTTGGATGGTGTGTGGATTCATTTCTTAAGTTAGGATATAAAAAGAAGGTTTTGAAGACACTTGAGTATGTTCTTGATGCATTCAGCAAAAGCGGGAGGGTAGCAACAACAATATCTCCTTCAGGAAGGGTCTTTGATTTTCCAAAATACTCCCCTGACTCGCTTGTATTCCTTATGAAAGCGTTGGATGCTGCAAAAGCTGTGAAATTAATATCAAAATACAGGGATTTTCTTAACACAGAAATAAAAAAGTTTTATGAAAATGTAATAGATCCTAAAACCGGGCTTGTAAAGAAAGCTCATTTCTCTTCGATAAAAGACCATGCGATAAGAAAAAGCTCATGCTATGACAATGTAATGGCTGCCATGCTAAGCAGCATCCTAAAAAGGCATAAGCAGCTGAAAAATCCGCTGGAAAAATATGATTTCAAGAAAATAATATTTGAAAACTTTTGGACAGGCAGTTATTTTCTTGACGATCTTTCAGGAATCAAGACAGTAACAGGTGATGCTAACCTGTTTCCTTTCTGGACAGGTGTTTTTTCAAGCAAAATCATGATGGGCAAGGCATTCAAAAAAATTCAAGAAGAAAGGCTTGACAGGCCTTTCCCGCTGAAGTACTCAAGAAACAGCATAAGGCAGAAGTTTTTGCTTCTAACAAAGTTTTTCACACCAAGTTATGAAAAGGATACTATATGGATGCATATGGGTCCGTTGTATGTGCAGATGGTTGAAAAAATAGACAGGAAAAAGGCATCTCTCTACAAGAAAAAATATGGTGAAGTTATAGAGAAATACATGAATTTTCTTGAGGTTTTTGACAGGAAGGGAAAGCCTTACAATACTCCTTTCTATTATTCTGATGAATCAATGTCATGGGCTGCAAATTATCTCACTTTTAAGAAATAGCTACCACTTTCTTTTTGACCTTGTTATTTCCTTTGCAATAGACACAAGCCAGTTTGCAGTGGTAAAATAGGGTATGAAAATAAAATATATTACTATTCCTGCCATATTTTTGAAAAAATTTTCTTTGAACATTCTATGGGCAATTAACATTAAAATTATTCCAAGCAAAGCGCTTACAGCCAATGGGAACATTATTCTTAAGTTCTGCCCAAGGATTATTGCCTTCATTGTTGGAAATTCAAACAGTCTTGATATGAAATAGCCCTTTATTGTGATTGTTCTCACTATTGTTTCAAAAAAGTCCGTGCTAACCATATATGTTATTATGCTGATGTTGATGACAAGCAGGAGAACTACAAGCACGTTTATTGGCATTTGAAAAAACCCAAAGAAGCCGTGCTTTTTTGAGAAAAACATGCTCCTGTATTTCCAGTGGTTGTAAATAAATCCCCTTGCCCACCTTGTTCTTTGATTCCAAAGCGGAGAAAACTTTGGCGGGACATTGGTATGGGTTACGCTTCTTGCCTCCATGTCAACTTTGTAGTTGTTGTATTTCAGCCTCATTGCAATTTCAAGGTCTTCTGTAAGATTGTTTCTGTCTTTTGTAAATCCTCCAACATCCTTTAATATTGAAGTCCTGTAGACAGAAAGTACTCCAGGTGTTATTGACAGGGTGCCTATCTTTGCCATTATATGCCTTAGCATCCCGCTCATTATGTATTCAAATTTTTGTATTTTTTCATAGATGTTCCGAGGGTTTTCCACTCTTGTCCTGCTTATGACCCCTCCCATGTTTTTATCATCAAAGTGCCTTGCAATAAGCCTTATGCCATCCTTGTCAATTCTGCTGTCGGCATCCACAACTGCAAACAGTCCTCCTCTTGCAATTTTCAATGCTCTGTTTATGGCGGATGATTTGCCGCCATTCTTTTTGTTTATGAGCTTTATGTCAAATCCTTTGTACTCTTTTATCAGCTGCCTGATGACATTTGCTGTCTTGTCAGTGCTTCCATCATTGACAACTATTGTCTCAATCTTTTTTGTTGGATAGTTTGATTCAATAATGGATTTTATGGTTTTTGCAACAGTTTTTGCCTCGTTATAGGCAGGAACGCACACAGTAACAGTTGGAAAACTCTCTTTTTTCTTTTTCTGATCATATTCCTGGTAAAGAAACTGCAGCCATACAATTATAAGCCACAGGCTAAAGAAGCATACTACCCAGATTATGTGCTGTATCATTGAACTATAATTATACTAGGATTCTTTTAAATCTTTTCATATATTTTAATATACTAGTACTTTCTAATGATTGTAATGAAAGAAAATACTCGGCTTTTTAGGGATATTACAGTATTTTCAGTTTTTGTTTTTATTGTTTTGATATTTTTGGGAAACATTTTAGGGAAGGCAGGATTTTCTCTTGACAGCATTTTGTTCATTATAATAACAATTTCTCTATATTTTAGCAGGAAGACATTTTCCCTTAGCCCTGCTGTTTTTATTATGCTTGAAATATCAATGATTCTTCATAATACTGGAGTTTTTGGCTTTTATTATGCATCCCCTCTTCCAATAAGGTGGGACATAATTACTCATTTTACTGCCATAATGTCGTCATCAATGGCATTTTTCTGTTTTTTGGAAGGCTATTTGGGAAAAAAGATTTTATCAGGCAAATCCCTTGCAATAATTTTTGTAGCTTTTCTTTCAGCGCTTGGAATAGGGAGCCTGATAGAAACTGCGGAATTCACTGGATTTTCTTTTTTGGGTTTTGGAGAAGGGGGTTTTATGTTTGGGGACGGCGACCTTACTGTTGTTAACACTGACCTTCCAATTGAAGAGCAGGTTGAGGCGTATGGGGGCGGTTGGTTTAATACAATGCATGATCTCATTTCCAACAGCGTAGGGGCATTTCTTGGAGTGTCAATCATGTCATTTCTGCATTTCAGGAAAAAGCGCAGGAAATAAGAAATATTAGCAGTATTTTTTCATGGCATCCACTAGCTTGCGAGCCATTGTGCGCTCATAGCATCCAGGGGGTATTGCGCTTGCAGCTGCTGCAAAAGGGACTATCGCCCTTGAAATAAGTTTGTTTGCTTCGGCAAATGCAGTTTTATCATCCAAATTATCTGTTTCTTCAAGAATATCCTGCATTGCCCTGGTTACCATTAAAGCATATATTTCATCTCCGTTCTGAAGTTCTGCGCTGTAACACCCTGTAATGACCATCCAAGGTTTCATTTGTCTTAGTACTCTTTGCATTGACTCTGCAGCGTCAATTGCAAGCGCTCCTGGCTTGCCTGGTTTTTTCAGAAGTTCTTCAATATTAAATATAAGGCCTTCACATGCAATTTTTTCAATTGTAGGTCTTGGTGGAATCATAATAAAAGAAAGAAAAAAGAAGAAAAATAAAAAGCTTACTCTTTTAGAGCTGCATGGGCTGCTGCCAGCTTTGCAATTGGAACCCTGTAAGGCGAGCAGCTGACATATGTCAGTCCAACCTTGTGGCAGAATTCAACAGAGCTTGGCTCTCCGCCGTGCTCTCCGCAGATTCCAAGCTTGAGGTTTTTCTTGACGCTCCTTCCCTTTTCTGCAGCCATTTTCACAAGCTGGCCGACTCCTGTCTGGTCCAATACTTGGAATGGGTCTTTTTCAATCACATTCTTTTCTATGTATTCAGGAACAAACTTCCCAACATCATCCCTTGAGAATCCTAGGGTCATTTGGGTTAGGTCGTTTGTGCCGAATGAAAAGAAATCTGCTTCTACTGCAATTTCGTCGGCTGTTAGAGCTCCCCTTGGAACTTCTATCATTGTCCCGACTGTGTATTTAACAGTTGAGCCGGATGCCTTTATTGTTTCTTCAGCAACCTTAACAACAATTTCTTTTTGGTTTTTGAACTCGTTGACATTTCCTACAAGAGGAATCATCACTTCAGGCATTGGATTTTTGCCGTCCTTTGCAAGCTCGCATGCTGCCTCAAAGATTGCCTTTGTTTGCATCTCTGTTATTTCAGGGTATGTTATTCCAAGCCTGCATCCCCTGTGCCCAAGCATAGGGTTTAGCTCATGCAATGATTTCATTTTTTCGTTGAGCTTTTCAACAGGCACATTCATTTCCTGTGCAATTGCAATAACGTCCTTTTCCTCGTGCGGCAGGAACTCATGCAGTGGAGGGTCAAGCAGCCTTATTGTTACTGGCATGCCATCCATTTCTTCCAGCAGTCCCTTGAAGTCAGCCTTCTGGAAAGGCAGAAGCTTTGCAAGCGCTTTTTTCCTTCCTTCAACATCTTCAGAGAGTATCATTTCCCTGACTGCTTTGATTCTGTCGCCTTCAAAGAACATATGTTCTGTTCTGCATAGTCCGATTCCTTCTGCGCCAAATCTTTTTGCAACTTTTGCATCCCTTGGAATGTCTGCATTGGCCCTAACACCCATCTTTCTGAATTCATCAGCCCATTCCATGAGCTTGCCGAAATCTCCGCTAAGTTCTGGGTCTGTTGTTGGAACCGCGCCTTTCATTACCTCTCCTGTTGCTCCGTCAAGGGTTATGATGTCTCCTTCTTTGAATGTAACTCCGCCCACTGTGAACTGGCCTGCTTTGTCGTCAACAGAGATGTCTCCGCATCCTGCAACGCAGCACTTGCCCATTCCTCTTGCAACAACTGCAGCGTGGGATGTCATTCCTCCTCTTGCTGTAAGTATTCCCTGCGCAGCGTTCATTCCCTCAATGTCTTCAGGGGATGTTTCTGTTCTTACGAGGATAACCTTTCTTCCTTCCTGCGCAAGCGCATGGGCTTTTTCTGCTGTGCAGACAATCTCGCCTACTGCGGCTCCAGGTGATGCTGGAAGTCCTTTTGCTAGGACTTCTGCCTTTGTCTTTGCAATAGGGTCAAGCTGCTTGTGCAAAAGCTGGTCAAGCTGTTCTGGCTCAACTCTAAGCACAGCTGTTTTCTTGTCAATTACGCCTTCCTTTTCGCACATCTCAACTGCAATCCTTACTGCAGCTGCAGCAGTTCTCTTTCCATTCCTTGTCTGCAGCATGTAAAGCTTGCCTTCCTGTATTGTGAATTCCATATCCTGCATGTCTTTGTAGTGCTTTTCGAGCTTGTCCTTTATCTCGCAAAGCTCTTTGTAGGAATCTGCGTTGATTTTTTTTAGTTCGTCTAAGGGTTTTGGTGTTCTTACTCCGGCAACAACATCTTCTCCCTGCGCATTCATCAGGAATTCTCCGTAGAATACATTTTTTCCTGTTGAAGGGTCTCTTGAGAAGCATACTCCTGTTCCTGATGTCTCTCCCATGTTTCCAAAGACCATGGTTTGGACATTGACTGCTGTCCCAATTAATCCCTTGATATCATTTAGTCTTCTGTATGTTATAGCTCTTGCGTTGTTCCATGAGCCAAATACAGCGTTAACTGACTGCGTTAGCTGCTCTTTTGGATCTTGGGGGAAGTCTTCTCCCTTTTCTTTCTTTATGACTTCTTTGTATCCGCTTACAACGTCTTTTAGGTCATCAGTGTCAAGGTCTGTGTCAAACTCAACTCCTTTTGTTTCTTTTTTCTTTTCAAGAACTTCTTCGAACTTGTGGCCTTTAACGTCCATGACCACATTTCCAAACATTTGTATGAATCTTCTGTATGCGTCCCACGCAAACCTGTCGTTGCCTGTCTTTTTTGCAAGCCCGATAACTGCCTTGTCGTTAAGACCCAGATTTAGAACAGTGTCCATCATTCCTGGCATGGATACAGCAGCGCCGCTTCTCACTGAAAAAAGCAGTGGGTCTTCTTCATCTCCAAATTTCTTGCCCATCTTTTCCTCAATAACCTTTAGGTGTTCGTCTATCTGCACCATCATGCCTGAAGGGTACTGCTTGTCGTTTTTGTAGAACTCGTCGCACACTTCTGTTGTTATTGTAAAGCCTGGCGGAACTGGAAGTCCTATAGAGACCATGTCTGCCATGTTTGAGCCTTTTCCGCCCAAGATATCTTTTCCAACGCCTTTTCCTTCATCAAATGAATAAACATATTTTTTTTTGCTCATTATATCTTCACCCCAAAAGTCGATTTATTTTATATTGCTATAAGTTTGAGAATTAGCAGGGAATTTATAAACTTTTTGGGGGATTAGCGCGATTAAGCAATTTTTACAGTTTATTTTGCAAGTTTTTTTAGAATTTCCATTACTTTCTTGCCGTCTGCCTTGCCTTTTAGCCTGCCCATGGCCATTCCCATCAATGCGTTTAGGGGGCTTCCCTTGTTTTTATCAACAATTTCTTTGATTGCTGCCTCAATATCTTTGTCAGGCATCATTCCGTATTTCTTTATGACATCCTTTGCAGGTTTTCCTTCTTTTAAAATATCAAGCACAGAGCTTTTTGATACTTCTCCTTTGTCCAATGCTTCAAAGACAGCTGCAAAATCATCATCTAAAGGGTCAACCTCAATTCCGTGCTGGGATTTTATGTTTTTCTTTGCTCCAATAACTGTTTCCGCTATGAATGCAGCCTTGACATTCTTGTGCTTCTCTATCATTCCTGTGATAAACTCATTTTTCCCTTCTCTCACTGATTTTGTTGCAATGTCCTTTCCTATTCCCAGCTTTTCCATTGCTTTTATTCTGTCTTCAATCAGCTCAACCTTTTCAATATTTTTCATAACAGGTTTTGCAGGCACAACATCTGTTTCAGGATACATCCTTGCAGCTCCAGGCATAGGCCTTAGAAAGCTTGTTGTCCCATCTGCATTTGCTTTTCTCACATGGGCTTCTGCCTTTTTCCCTGCTTTAATTTCTTTTTGCTGTCTTTTGATTTCATAATCAATAATTTTTGGCATGGACCTTAGTTCCTGGAATCCCTTAATTTCAACTCTGGGGTATCCTTTTACATTTACATTGACATCCTGCCTTATTGTTCCTATTCCTCTCTTTACTTTTCCTGTGCTCCTCAGAATCATTCCAAGCTTTTCTGCTGTCTCTTTAGCATGCTCTGGATCTTTTATGTCAATGTCTGTGCCAAGTTCAATCAACGGCACGCCAAGCCTGTCAAGCCGGAATACCACAGAATTGTCATCATCCTTTATTCTCTTTGCAGCCTCTTCTTCAAGGCATATCGTTGGAATCCTTACTCTTCCTTTGGAAGTGTCAACATAGCCGTCTCTCGCAACTAGAGCAGTTCGCTGAAATCCTGACGTGTTGCTTCCATCAATCACTGTCTTTCTCATTACTTGGATTTCATCAACAACTTTTGCATTCAAAAGATGAGAAATTTGCAGGACAATCTGAAGGGCATCCGCATTAATATTTCCTGGAGGCTCTTCATCAAGCTCAACAAGGCAGCTGCTTGTAGAACAGGCTTCGTAAATAAACTGCTTGTCTTTTTTCATCTCATGAAGCGCAGCAGCATCTATCTCGCCTGTTTCCCCTACTACTGGCCTCAGTTTTCTTACTATTTTGATGTCAGGGTTTTTGTCATGAACAATAGATGGGCAGTTGCAGAAAAGCTTTCTTGTCTCCAGCTGCTGGTGTATTTCAATCCCGCAAAGGAAACCCATCTTTGAATAGTCTTCCATATCACTTACTATCCTTCTATCAGTTTATATATTTTTTGTAAAGAAATCTACATGGCTGTGAACAGCTCGTCATCGTCATCATCTTCTGAAATAACCATCATTCTTTTTTTCTTGTATATGTCAGTATACAATTTGGAATTTATCACCATATCCCAATAATAAATAAGGTCTAATATAAAGATTAGGTATGGAAATTTACCCCCGTTTCCAGACAACAGCTCCTTTTTTCTTTACAATTCTTATTCTGTGCAGGGGAATCATTGCTTCTTCTTCACCCCGGTCAACAGCCATGAAACCTTCATCAATTCTTTTTATTTCTTCAAATTTAATCTCAATTATTTTTTTTAGAATTCTATCTTCATATCCTATTACATAATCAGAAGGATTTTCATTTTCATCCCATTTAATTTTGTTAATTAACTCATGTATCGGTTGCATTTTTAGTAAAGAAATGATTTTGCATCGCTTCTTTCAGAAATCTCGCCTGCAACATTCTCTGCCATCATCTTTTTCACTTCATTATTCTTTGTTGTATGGCCTAAAACCCAGCCAAGCTTTACATATGCTGTTTCAGGAAGCATGTCTTCTGCAAATATGCATCCAAGCTCAATTGAAAGCTTTCTTAGATTAGTGTAAACATATGGGTGAACCCTTCCGTAAATTGTTTGTGATGCAACAACTACACTTGTTCCTTTGTCAATTGCCTTTTTTATGTTGTCCAGTATATTTGTAGGCACATGCCCAAGGGCTGTTGCAGAGAGCACAATTCCTTTGTACCCTTTTTTCACGTAAAAGTCAATCACTTCACCGTCCATTCCGGGATAGATAATAACCATAGCTGTTTTTGCCTCGAACTTGTCATCAACCTTTGGCTTTCCTTCGCCTTTTTTTCTGTAATTTTTGTTGACAGCTTCAATTTTCCCTTCAGGATAGACTTTTGCAAGCGGCATTTCGTTTATTGGCCTGAATGCATCTCGTCTTGAGGTATGCATTTTTCTTGCCTTTGTTCCTCTGTTCAATAAACAGTAATCGTCAGATGATGTTCCGTGCATGCAGGTCATTACTTCTGCAATGTCTGATTTTGCAGCTGCTGTTACTGCGCATATCAGGTTCATGAAAGCGTCTGAGCTTCCTCTGTCTATGCTTCTTTGAGCTGCTGTGATAATAACTGGCTTGTTTAAATCCCGAAGAAAGAATGAAAGGGCTGCAGCTGCAATGTGCAGTGTGTCTGTTCCCATTGTAAGCACAACTCCGTCAGAATCTTCCAGTTCTTTGACAACTTCTTTTGCCATTAAGCTCCATTCTTTGTTGGAAAAGTCTTCGCTCATGGTAGCTATTATTTTCCTTGCCTTGAGATTGGAAACCTTTGCAATTTCCGGCATCATCTGCACAAAATCTTCTGCAGTGTAATCAGCATGAACTCCTCCTGTCTTGTAGTCTATCTTGGATGATATTGTTCCTCCTGTAGACAAAACAGAAACAGTTGGCAGTTTTTTGTCAAATGGGATCTTGGTCTTTTTCTCCTTTTTGGGCTTATACTCCTCAATAACTTTAATTTCTTTTATCTTTTTGTTTTCAACGCCAATGTTATATCCGTTGTCAAGCTTTACAACAGTAATATTCTTGTCAAGAATCTCCGGCCTTGGCATAAGGATTCCTTCAAACTCTTCATCTTTTGTTGTTACCTTTACTCGGTCACCTGCTTTTGCGTCTGCCATGGTTAAGAACTCAGGCCTTTTGGTATATAAATTTTGTTAAAGTTGGAGAAATCATGCTGTTTGCACCAAGTAAATTACTAGTTTGGCTTATCTTTCTTTGTGTGATTCATTTTAGGGAGCAAAATCATAATAATCACGGAGCGTGCAAACAGCACAGTTAAGAAATCATCCAAAATAAGACGGCTTGTCTGCCTTCATTTCTTTTGCTTTTGCTGAAGAAAACTTGTCTTTGAGATCCTTGTACTCTTCTTCAATTTCTTTTGTTGCAGACGGCCTTACAATGCTGAAAGACTCATCAAAGTCAGCCATTGTAACTTCTTTTGCTTTGATATCTTTTCTTAGCGCGATTATTCCTGCTTCCCTGCATACTGCTTCTGTGTCTGCCCCCACATATCCTTCTGCTTTTTCAGCAAGTTTTGCAGCAGATACATCTTTTGCAAGAGGCATTCCCTTTAAGTGAATCTCAAATATTTTTTCTCTTGCTTTTTTGTCAGGCACAGATGTTAGTATTATTCTGTCAAACCTTCCAGGCCTAAGCAGCGCAGTGTCAAGCATGTCCGGCCTATTTGTTGCAGCTATGATAACTATATCATTAAGCGCTTCAAGCCCGTCCATCTCTGTCAGCATTTGGTTAACTACTCTTTCTGTGACATGGGCATCTGAACTTGCGCTTCTCCTTGGCGCAAGCGAGTCTATCTCGTCAAAGAATATGATTGTTGGGGCTGTCTGCCTTGCCTTCTTAAAAATTTCCCTCACAGCCTTTTCACTTTCACCAACCCATTTTGAAAGCAGCTCAGGTCCTTTAACAAGTATGAAGTTTGATTCTGATTCAGTTGCAATTGCCTTTGCAAGCATTGTTTTCCCTGTTCCTGGAGCGCCGTAAAGTAAAATACCCTTTGGAGGCTTAACCCCTATTCTTTTGAAGATTTCAGGGTTTTTCAGAGGCCATTCAACAGCCTCTTTCAGCTGCTGCTTAACTTGGTCAAGCCCGCCAATCTGGCTCCACTTGACATTAGGCGACTCAATGAGCACTTCCCTTAATGCAGAAGGCCTTACAACCTTTAGTGATTCCTTGAAATCATCTCTTGTAATCTTTAGATTTTCAAGCACACTCTGAGGTATTGTATCTTCCTTGCCATACCTAAGATCGGGCAATAGCCGCCTTAGCACTACCATTGCAGCCTCTTTTGCCAGGCTCGCAAGGTCTGCCCCAACAAAGCCATGCGTTACTCTCGCTATCTCATTGAGATTTACATCCTTGTCAAGCGGCATATTTCTTGTGTGAATCTTAAGAACATTTTCCCTTCCTGTTTTGTCAGGAACGCCTATCTCTATCTCCCTGTCAAACCTTCCAGGCCTTCTCAATGCAGGGTCAAGTATGTTAGGCACGTTTGTTGCTGCAATAACAACAATCTTTCCCCTGTTCTGCAGGCCGTCCATCAGCGAAAGCAGCTGGGCAACAACCCTTCTTTCAACTTCCCCTTTTGTCTCTTCCCTTTTTGATGCTATTGCATCTATTTCGTCTATAAATATGATTGATGGAGCATTTTTTTCTGCATCTTCGAATATTTTTCTTAAGTTCTCTTCTGATTGACCGTAGAACTTGCTCATGATTTCAGGGCCGTTGATAACAACAAAATGTGATGATGTTTCGTTTGCAACTGCTTTGGCAAGAAGTGTTTTTCCTGTTCCAGGAGGTCCGTGAAGCAGAACTCCTTTTGGAGGTTCTATGCCCAGTCTTTCAAACAGCTCGGGATGCTTCAATGGAAGCTCAACCATTTCCCTGATTTTTTTGACTTCATCATGAAGCCCGCCTATGTCTTCATAGCTGACTTCGGGAATTGTCTCTTCCTTAACCTCAACTGCCTCTGGATTGAATACAATCTCTGTTTCATCGCTGATTATGACTGCCTGTTTAGGGGTTGTTTCTGTAACAACAAATTTTATGTCTCCAAATCCAAACCCTATTCCGCCCATCATGCTTTCATCAAGCATTGAGAATATGTCGTCAAATGGACTGCCGCTCATGGTGCTTCTTCTTGTTCTTGTGCCTCCAAGGGATATGATGTCTCCCTTGATTACAGCTCTTCCAAGAAGCCCGTGTTTGAATACAGTTGGGGAAGCCTTAATCATGACGCTCTTTATTGCAGGGGCTATTATCACCTTCTTGGCTTCCTTTACATCAGACCTTCTTACTTTTACCTGCTCGCCTATGGATGACTTGGCATTCCTTCGTGTGAGCCCGTCCATCCTTATTATACTAATTCCTATGTCTCCTGGATAGGCTCTGTCAACAATGGCTACGCTTGTATTCTCCCCTTCAATTTCAACAATCTCGCCAGGTCTTGTGCCTATTTCTTTCATAAAATTAGAATCAATTCTAACAATGCCTTTATTTACATCATCCTGGATTGCTTCAGCAACCTTCAGCTTTATTTCCTTTGATGATTTGGCTATCATTTTCCCCCAATAACTTTAGGATTCAAAACTGTATAGGATTTAAAAAATTTATGGTAATAAAAAACAACCTTACTTGTTTGCTACCTTTACAGTTGGCAGCTGTATTGGCGGAGGCAGATTAATGTCCCTGCTCAATATCAGAGCCTCAATATTGCACTTTGAAAGCACGTTGTTCAGTATAACAGGCATTATATCCTTTGGCACTGTCTTATCTTTCTTCCATGAGTCAAGAATTTCAGCTATCTTTTCAGGAGTGTTAAGATATACCAAGTCTCCAAGAATAGTCATCTCGCCCATCTTTGGTTCGTATTTTGTATTGTATTCAAAATCGAACTTCAATGCCGGTTGCTTGGCGCTGCCTATTGAAAGGTCAGCCTTTTCCACCTTTGTGATGGCAACATTATTCTTAATATTGATTTTTCCTTTTGCGCCAGTTTTTCTTTCTGCACTTATTTTTGTAAAGTTTGTTGATATTACTGCCATAATTATCACCAGTATTAAGGATTTAATGTTAGTATATAAAATTTACGATTTCTGAAGGAAACCTTTAAATAACCTCTCCATAACTTAAATACCATGTTAAATAGGATTGTTTTAGTGGTTCCATAGGTAATTTCTGTTATTTTGCAATCCTACATAAAATATTCTTAGGAGGTATTCAAGATGCTAAAAACAAACGTGGATGATGTATATCCTTACAAGGTGGTAAGCCCGATTAACCTAGACCATTTGCCGGAAGTGCAGGGCTATGATTTTGAGGAAAGCTTTGATTTTTCAAAGTTCATAAGCGCATACAAGTCAACTGCATTCCAGGCAACTCATTTTGGCATGGCTGTTGATATAGTAAAGAGGATGCAGGAGGACAAAGCATTCATCTTCTTGAGCTGCACCTCAAATATTATAAGCTCAGGCCTTAGGGAAATAGTGAAGTTTCTTGTAAAAAATAACCATATCAATTTTGTAGTTACTTCCGCAGGCGGTATAGAGGAAGACCTCATAAAGAGCCTCAAGCCTTTCCATCTCGGCACATTTGACATAAAAGGCAAGATGCTGTTTGAAAAGGGCATAGCAAGGATTGGCAATATATTTGTGCCGACTGACAGGTACACATATTTTGAGAAGTTCATGGAGCCCGTGTTTAAGGAGATTTATGCAGAACAGAAAAAAATAGGAAGGCCTCTATGTTCTTCAGAAATAACAAAAATCCTTGGGAAGAGCATAAGCCACGAGGATTCATTTCTTTACTGGGCATACAAAAATGACATTCCAGTGGTTTGCCCGGCTATTATGGACGGCTCTTTTGGGGACTTGGCGCATTTCTTCAAGAAAAGAAATCCTGATTTTGCGATAGATGTTACTCAGGATACTGAAGCAATACTAAGATGCGTTGAGGAAGCTGGCAAGACCGCAATCATCTCTCTTGGCGGTGGCGTTGCAAAGCACTTTATCCTCAACGCAAACATATTCAGGGAGGGTGTTGACTATGCTGTTTATATCACAACAGCTCAGGATTTTGACGGCTCTGATTCAGGAGGGAGCACAGAAGAGGCAATAAGCTGGGCAAAGATAAAGCCTGATGCAATGCATGTCAAGATTAATGCGGATGCCACTCTTATTTTCCCTTTACTTGTCGCAGCCACGTTTGCGCAAAAGCAAAATAATAAAAACAACAGCGCACAGAAGGAATAGTATGATATTAGTTGATGTTCACGCCCATTTGGATCATATGAAATTCAAGGATGATCTTGATGAAGTGGTTGAAAGGGCAAGGAAAGCTGGAGTAAAATCAATAATTACCTCAGGAGTTAATCTCAAAACCAATAAGATAGTTCTTGAACTGGCTAAAAAATATGACATAGTTCAGGCATCTCTTGGATTATATCCAATCGATGCTTTAGCAGCAGAGCTGAAAGGCGGAGAGGCTGATGGTTTTGTAAGGGATTTGGAAGATACAAAAGTTGAGGATGTTCTGAAGTTTATAGAGGATAACAAAGATGGATGTATGGCTGTGGGAGAATGCGGACTGGACTATCACTGGGTAAAGGACAAGCAAAAGGAAATGAAAGATGTTTTCCAGAAGGTCATAGATGTTGTTGAGAAAATAAACAAGCCAATCGTTGTCCACACGAGAAAAGCAGAGCTTGACTGCGTTGAGATGCTCGAATCCTCAAAAATAAAAAAAGTCCTTCTGCACTGCTTCCAAGGAAACAAGAAGCTAATCAAAAGAGCGGCAGACAACGGGTGGAGCTTTTCAATCCCTGCAAACATTAACAGGCTTCAGCATTTTCAGATGCTTTCTGAAATGGTGAACCTTTCTCAGATTTTTACAGAGACTGACTGCCCTTATCTAAGCCCTTTCCCGGGCAAGAGGAATGAGCCTGCATTTGTGGCAGAGACAATAAAGAAGATTGCAGAGATAAAGGGCATGACAGAAGACGACGTTTCAAAAAACATTTACATGAACTATCAAAAATTCTTCCTATGAAATCGGCAAAAACAAAATTCTATTCGTGGAAGGCAGGAGCCCTTGCAAAGGGATGCCAAATGTGCGTAAAAGGCGAAAAGATTGTGCTCTTCGCAACAGGCCTTTGCCCTAATAGGTGTTATTTCTGCCCTATCTCAGACAGTAAAAATGGGAAGGATGATGTTTATGCAAATGAGTGGAAGATTAAGTCAGAAAAGGAAATCATAAAAGAAGCAGAGCTTTGCAGTGCAAAAGGCGCAGGCATAACAGGCGGAGATCCTCTTGTAAAGCTGGATAGGGTTGTTGGGTATATCAATCTCCTAAAGAAAAGGTTTGGAAAGAAATTTCATATTCATCTTTATACTCCTCTTGAACTGGTAAATGAAAAAACACTGAAGCGGCTTTATGATGCAGGTCTTGACGAGATAAGGTTTCATCCTGACATTGAAGACCCTTCAAAATGGAACAGGCTTGAGCTTGCAAGAAAATTCAAATGGGATGTTGGAGTTGAAATCCCTTCAATTCCGGGAAAAGAAGAGCAAACAATGCAGCTGGTTGATTTCATAAAGGGAAAAGTAAATTTCCTTAACATAAATGAGCTTGAGATTTCTGACTCAAACGCAAACAATCTTGTGGAAAGAGGGTTCAAGTCTAAGGATAATATGTCTTATGCTGTTAAGGGGAGCGAGGAGCTTGCAAAAAAGATTCTAAAGTATGCTGCATCAAAGAATATCAATACTCATTATTGCACAGCTCAGCTAAAAGATAGGGTTCAGTTAAGAAAGAGAATTCTGAAGCGGGCAGAAAACGCTGCAAAAAAATATGATATTATCACAGAGGAGGGCATGCTCATAAGGGGGGCTGTATATCTCATGAAGCCGTCCTTTGGATACATGAGAAAGATTGAAAAGAAAAGAAAAATTCTCATCCCAAAACTGAAAAGAATAATGGAATCCCTCAACCTAAAAAACGCAGAGCTCGACCAGAGAAAGTGCAGGATACTCATGCATCCTGAAGACATTGAAAAGCTCTCGGATAAGTTAAAAGAAAAGGGACTAGTCCCTGCAATTGTTGAAGAGTATCCTACTTGGGATGCTCTCGAAGTCGAAATAGAATTCTTGTAGAAAAATAGGCTGTTGCCACCAAGCTAATAAGAGCCAATGCTGCCCAGCAAACAAGAGTCATTGCCACCCAGCGAAGTACTTAATCTAAAGATTGTTTAACACGTGGGACTCCTTTGAAGAAGAAATAAAATATCAACACGTAGCGTGGCAATGACTCAGAACTATTTTATCACAAAGCGTGGCAATTGCCTCCATTGCCACCTAGCGAAGTACACAATCTAAACATTCTTCTGCACGTGACTCCTTTCAGGAAGCATGAATAAAAGCAGCACGAAGCGTGGCAATGGTAGAAAAATATTTATACTATGCTTCTTAAAATTAAAGCATGAAAATAACTATAGACACAAAAGAGGATTCAAAAGAGGAAATCAAGAAGGCAATAAGTTTCCTTTCATCTCTTAGCGACGGAACTATCTATACAAACTGTGCAAATAATGAAAAGCCTTCCCATCAAAAGGATATATTTTCGGATGACCCATCACCTGAAGTGGGGGGAGGAATGTTCAGCATGTTTGGCAGCTCTTCATCTCCAGCCCAGGATTCTCCGTCAGATTCTTCTGCTGAAACAACAGTAGTTCTGGAAGAGGAAAAGAAAGAGCCTAAAAAAAAGCCTGAAATACAGGTAATTGAGTATTAAGATGAAACAATACGAGTTTCTAGAGCACACTGCAGACGCCAAGTTTAAGGCTTATGGAAATGATTTTGGAGAGGCATTTTCAAACGCTGCAAAGGCTATGGTTTCACTGATGTATGATTCTGAACTTGTTGCAGCATCTCACATAGAGGAGATAAAAGCTGAAGGCAAGGACATGGGCCAGCTTCTTTACAAGTTTCTTGAGGAATTTCTTTTTCTGCAGGATTCAAAGCAGTTTGTGCTTCACGGCTTTCCAAAGGAAATAAAGATAATGGAATCAAAAGGAAAATTCTCGCTGAAGGCAGAAGCCACCGGAGACTATCTTGACAAGACAGATGAAAAATATGAGGTAAGCCCTGTTGTCAAGGCAGTAACTTACAATGAAATGAAAATAAGCGAAAAACCTTTATATGTGCAGGTAGTTCTTGACATCTAATGGAAAAGGTTGAGCTTGAGAAAGAGAGCGAATTTGTTTGGAAAATTCCAAAAACTGGCTCTATGAATGTTCCTGCAGTAGTTTATGCTTCTGACAAGCTTATGGAAAACATAAAGCAGGATTTGACTCTTCAGCAGATAAGGAATGTGGCGTGCCTTAAGGGAATACAGAAGAATGCTATTGCGCTTCCTGACTCCCACCAGGGATATGGGTTTAACATAGGCGGTGTAGCTGCCTTTGACATGAACGAAGGAGTGATTTCTCCAGGCGGAGTTGGCTATGACATCAACTGCGGAGTAAGGATGCTCAGGACTGACATGACTGCAGATGAGCTTTTGAAAAAAAAGAATGAAATTATTGAGGAGTTGTTCAAGGAGATACCTGCAGGTGTTGGAAAGGGCGGTTCTACAAAGTTAACAAAGGATAGTCTTATGGAAGCTCTTGAAAAAGGTCCTGAGTGGGCTCTCAAGGAAGGCTATGGTAAAAAAGAAGACTTGGAAAGAACAGAAGAAGATGGAAGAATGAAGGACGCTGATCCTTCAAAGGTTTCCCAGAGGGCAATTGCAAGGGGAATGCCTCAGCTGGGGACATTGGGAGCTGGAAATCATTTTATTGAGCTTCAGAAAGTTGACAAAATCTATGACGAGAAAGTTGCAAAGGCGTTTGGCATAGAAAAGGAAGGCCAGGTTACAATGATGATTCACTGCGGAAGCAGGGGCTTGGGCCATCAGGTTGCTTCTGATTATATTCAGTCAATGGAAAACAAGTTTGGCATAGAAGGCCTGCCTGACAGGGAGCTAATCAACGCTCCAATACAATCAGATCTTGGTCAGGATTATTACAAGGCAATGTGCTGTGCAATAAATTATGCTTTTGCAAACAGGCATTTGATAATGCACTGGGCAAGGGAAAGCTTTGAAAAAATATTTGGTTCTTCAGATGGCATGGACATGATATATGATGTCTGTCATAACATTGCAAAGTTTGAGAATCATGAGATTGACGGCAAGAAAACAAAGGTTTGCATTCATAGAAAGGGCGCAACAAGAAGCTTTGGCCCTGGAAGGGAAGAAATTCCTGATGTTTATAGAAATGTTGGCCAGCCTGTCATAATTCCCGGAAGCATGGGCACTGCATCATACCTTCTTGTAGGTACAAAAAAGGCAGAGGAGCTTTCGTTTGGAAGCACTGCTCACGGCGCAGGAAGGCTGTTGTCAAGGCATGCTGCAATGAGATTAAAGAGGGGAGAGCAGGTTAAGAAAGACCTTGAGGCAAAGGGAATTACTGTCAAGGGAGCATCAATGAAAGGCCTTGCAGAGGAAATGCCTGAAGCCTACAAGGATATTGATGAGGTTGTTCGTGTTTCTGACTCTCTTGGTCTTGCAAAAAAAGTGGCAAGAGTTGTTCCTTTAGAAGTAATCAAGGGTTAAATCTCAATAATTTTTCCTTTCTTTCCAACATTGATGACTTTTGTTTTCCCAATCTTTTCTTCAATGCCTTCTGCTTCATGAACATGGGAGCAGAGCATTATGTCCGGCTTAAACTTGTCAATAGCCTTTCTTATGCCTTCTGAACCTGGAAAGAATGATGTGAACTTTTCCATCTTTGTTCCTGTTGGATGCACGTGAGTTACCATTATTGTCTTTTTTGCTTTCTTTACTCCTTTGTATCCCTGTTCTATCAGCTTGAAAATTTCATCTTCGCTCAGCTGGAACAAGCCTATGTTTGCGCCGCCAGCTCCAAAAAGACCGACATCGCCTGCCATTATTGAGTATCCATGCAGGTTTGTTGCGCCGTAAAGCTCTGCAAGAAAGTCTGCTGTTGCAACAGTCTCATGGTTTCCTGGAATCAGAACTACTTTTTCTCCTAGCTTTACGAAAGGTCCGATTATTCCTGCTGTAGAAGCTTCTGCCATTGTCAGGTCTCCGCAAAGGACAACTAAGTCAACCTTTTCCTTCTTTGCCCGTTCTGCCAGTTTCTTGGCAAGGCCTGTATCGCCGTGTATATCTCCGGCTGCAAGTATTTTCATTTTATGCACCTTTGCAGATGGAGGCTTTCAAAATTCCTGATTTTGAATTGTCGCCGGCTGCAAGTATTTTCATTGTAAGAAATCATAAGGAATATGCCTTTAAAAAGCTTTGCGGTAAACTAAGAATTAAATTACCTTAATTTAAGGCATTGCCACCAAGCGAAGAATAGCCAATGCTGCCAAGCGAAGTACTGTCTTTAAACATTAATTTCTGCGTGTGACTCCTTTTTAGAATAAATAACACCATTAACACGGAGCGCAGAATTGGCTAAAAAAAGAACAAAAACACAGAGCGTGGCAATGGCTTACCTTGCCTTAACCCTTACTTCTTCGCCTTCGAGATGGACAATTGTTGAGGGCTTTCCTTTTTTTTCTCCCTCGTAAATTGCAAAGTCAATATTTGCTTTTAGGTCATGGTGCAAATCATCAACAGATGTCATGTTGTTTCCGCCGGTTTTGTTTGCTGATGTTGTGACAATTGGAATATTAAGCTCTTCAGCAACTTTTGAGAACCAGTGTTCTGGAATTCTTATCCCCACGCTGTCCATGCCCATGTTTACCTGCTTTGCAATAGCGCTTTTATTTTTCAGTTTCATGATGAGTGTGTATGGTCCTGGAAGTTTTTCAATCCATTCTTCTGCATCTTCTGTCATCTCGCAGTTTTCCCTAATCCACTCTTTGGAAGGC
>CAZLVM010000002.1:0-14426 GCA_964562875.1 uncultured Methanosarcinales archaeon
TGATTTAAAAAGCTTTACTGCCTTTAAGGTATCGCCTACAGGGTCAGGGCTTTCGTTTATGATTGTCATGTTTTTACCCCTCTTCTTGACTTCTTTAAGGAAAGGCATTAAGTCAGCTTTTGTTGTCAAACGGTGTCTTCTTTCACCTTTGTCAGTGTATTCGATGCCCGAAAAATGGGAATGAATGTAGTTTACATTCTTTAGCTTGGCAAAAACTTCAGCATAGTCAATCTTTCCTTTGTTCCTTGCCTTTAGATGTGAAAAGTCAACTGTAAGATGGCATTTTGCATCTTTTTTCAACTGCAGCAACTCGTCAAGATTACCAAACTGGGAAGGCTTTCCTGTTGTTTCAGGCGCAAGAACAACTTTCCATTTCTTCTCCTTAATCACTTCCTGCATTTCACCCATTGCAGCCTCAACCATATCATAAACTTCCTCATGAGACCTTTTTCCGTAGAAAGCAGGATGAAATACAATGTATTTTGCGCCCAAATAATGCCCTCTTTCGCAGCTTTGGATAATCCGCTGCATGCTTGCACTGATTTTATGCTTTTCTTCAGATGCAAGGTTTATGTAATAAGGAGCGTGAACGCTAAGCATTATTCCCAGCTTTTTGGCAATTGCGCCTATCTCTTTTGCTGTCTTGTTTAACATGCGCACGCCGTATGTAAACTCAACCTCTGCAGCATTTAACCCCAATTCTGCTATATGCTTAAGACCTTCTCCAGAAGCTCCCCCTATTCCTGCAGGACCAAACCTTATCATTTTGCTGGAGCAACTTCTTCCCCTATAAGTTTCTTACTAAAGAACATAGTAATTGTAGAGAAGATTATTGATGCCAGCATGAAGAAAAGCACAAGGTCAAGAACATCCTTAAGCAAAGGCACGTCCTTGACAAATGTTGACAATGTGAACGCAACAACCGCAACAGCTATTCCCTTTGGCACGTTAAGCGTCATGAAAAGCTTTTCCTTGAACTTGAACTCCTTTGTTTTTCTTGGAAACATAACTGCAAGTGAAAGATACCTTACTGCGAAATATGCAACAAGCAATACCGATGCCTTCCATAAAAATTCAACTGTAAAAGGAACCTTGATTATGAATCCTATTAGCACGAATACAAGTATATACAGCGATGTTGCAAGTATTGTTTCAAAAGAAAGCATTTCCTCAACTTTTTCCTTCTTGTAAAGATTTCCGACAAAAAGGCCGAGAGTTGTGACTGCAAGAACTCCATTGCCGCCCACGTTTTCTGCAAGCACATATGAAAGCAAAGCTCCAATAATGATAGACAAAGGAGAATAAACCTTTGACCTTGCGTGCTTTAATGCCTTAAACAGTATTATTCCGATAAGCACTCCTGCTCCGATTCCTGCAACAAACTTTGCAAAGAAAGGTCCAATCTGGTCAATAAATTTTGAAAGTATTGTTGTTTCAACATTGCTGATAAGGTCAAGCACAAGAAAAGGGATAAGCACAGTCAAAGGAGTGTTCATCAATGACTCAAACTTGAGAATTTCAATTGCCTTTATCTTTGTGCTGCCAAATAATGAAAGAGTAATTTCAGGCGATGTTCCTGCAACAACAGAAGCAAAAAGCACGCCGTAAAGCAGAGGTATGCCAAAAAGCAGCTTTACAATAACAGGAAGTATTAAAACACTGAAAAAAAGAAATACGAGAGCCAGCCACAATGCTTTTGTGCTGAACTCATCAAGCTCCCTAAACTTCAGCTTTGCTGTAGAGTTAAAAACAATCATTGCCAAGGCCAACAGGCTTGTGGCTGTAAGGAACAATGGAGGAAAATCCATAAGGGCTCCATCCTTGTAAGGAATAATGCTAAGGAATATTCCAAGCAGTATAAGGAAAAGCACGTCAGGAACCTTAATTTTTTGCGAAAGAAGCGACAGAAGCATTCCAGCCATCAATAGAATAGAAATTGATGTTAGTATGTTTAATGCGTCCATTGCCATCTATTGCACCTCTTTTTGAATAAAAATTGGGCCTCTGTGTATTAAAATGTTTTGATTTTGACTTGCTAACGCACTCAAAATTCTTGCTTCCTGAAATATTGCAAAACTATTTATAGGGATTATAGATATGAGAATACCATGAAAACCGGGGATATGCTTAAGCAAGTGCTGTCTGAAATAACATCAGACAATGGGAAAAGAAAAGATGTAGAAAGCATGCTCTCCAAAATCAACAAATCCCTGAAAAAGAACAAAGTCAGCGCAAAGGCGATGATTGGCGGAAGCTTTGCAAAGGATGTCTTCCTAAAAGAAGACCATGATGTTGATGTTTTTGTGCTTTTCTCAATGAAATACAAAAATGATGACATTAGCAAAATGCTTGAAAAGGCGCTGAAGCAGTTCAAGCCTGAAAAAATACACGGCTCAAGAGATTATTTCAAAATAAAGAATGACCTCCATTATGAAATTGTGCCTGTGCTGGACATAAAAAATTCTAAAGATGCGCAGAATGTAACTGATTTTTCTCCTGCCCATGTAAAATGGGTTAACAAAAACGGCGGAAAATACAAGGGAGACATAAGAATTGCAAAGAAATTCTGCAAGGCAAACAATGTTTACGGCGCAGAAAGCTATATCAACGGGCTTTCAGGCCATGTGCTTGACATACTTGTAATACATTACAAAGGGTTTATGGGATTAATGAAAGCTGCTGCCAAGTGGAAAGACAAGCAAATTATTGATTTTTACAATAAACACAAAGGAAAAGCGCTGTTTAATCTAAACAAATCAAAAACAGAAGGACCTCTCGTGGTTGTTGATCCTGTACAGCCGGAAAGGAATGCATCTGCAGCCCTGACAATGGAAAAATTTGTTCTTTTTTCCAAAACAGCAAAGCAGTTTGTGAAAAAGCCATCAATAAATTTCTTTGTTAAGAAAAAAACAGATGTTCAAGAGCTAATAAAAAAAGGAGCAGTTGTTATAGATGCTGCTTCAGTTAAAGGCAAGGAAGACATTGCAGGAACCAAACTGCTTAAAGCATTTGAATTTCTGAATAAAAGAATGTCTGATTTTGGCGTGCAGAAAGCAGGATGGGAATGGGACAAAAAATCAAAAGCATTCTTCTGGTTTATAGCAAAAGAGAAAAAACTTCCTGAATACGAGGAAAAACAGGGACCGCCTTTATCAAAAAAAGATTTTGTTGCTGACTTTAAGAAAAAATACAAAAAAACCTATTCAAAAAAAGGAAAGGTATATGCAAAAGTGAAAAGAAAATACAGAACACCTGAATCAATGATTAAAGAATTAATAAAAGACAGCTATTTCCAGGAAAGAACCAAAGGGGCAAAAATAAGATGAACCCTCTGATTGCAGAAGTACTGCTAAGCATGGCGCCTGTATCTGAATTAAGAGGAGGAATTCCATGGGCACTGAGCCAGGGGGTTAGCCCATATGTTGCATATATCGTGGCTGTGCTTGCAAACATTGTTGTAGTGCCAATAATATTCTTCTTTTTGGAATCAGTGCATCATTATTTCATGAATATTAAGATTTACAAGAAAGTTTTTGACAGGTTTATGGAAAGGGCAAGGAAAAAGCTGCACAAAAAAGTTGAAAAGTACGGCTATTTTGGATTAACGCTGTTTGTTGCAATACCTCTTCCAGTTACAGGAGCATGGACAGGCACACTGGGAGCATGGTTCTTTGGAATGGACAAGATAAAATCATTCTTTGCTATACTTTTAGGAGTGCTTATTGCGGGATTAATTGTTACTGCCGTATATTTTACAGGCGGCGGGATAATTAAAGCCATATTCATCAAGGGATTCTAATGGCAATGGAAATCATCTCCAGGATATTGGGGGCAATTGAGAAAGAGATAGAAGACAAGGGAAGCTTTATTGTAGTTGACGGGATAAAGAATGAGATAAAGAAAGAAAATTTTTCCCCTATAACAGACATGGCAAGAGAAAGAACTGTGTTTATTGACGGCGGAAATGCCGAACTGCTTTCTGCACCAAACTTTTCTCTTCAGTTTGTGAGGGTTTTCGCTGTTGCCTATGAAAATAACAAACGAGTTAAATCAGACAAGATGGAGTTTTATGTGCTTGCGTCTGCAAAAAATTTAGGAAACAAGATTGTCTATGGCATACAAACATTTGGAGATGAAATGAAATTCGGCGATGTTGACTCTGAAGATGCAACTTTAATGCAGGGAAAACACAAAGCTTCTGTGTCAATGGCTGTTGACCTTTGCAGGAGACTTGCAGAAATAAGACTTGCAAAAAAGATGGCTGAAAAGCCAGGGATTATAGTGATTGATGGAAACCTTGAGGCAACAAGAACAGGCGAAAGCCATGAACTTGCAATACTTTTTAGAAAAGCAAAGGAGAACGGTTCAACGGTCTGCGGGCTTTCAAAAACAACAAGACTTCTTACAGAAAAAGGAAACAGCGCGGCTGCAACTGTATCTTCAATTGCCCCTCCAGGTGAATGGACATATGATATAAACGGCAATGTGCACATTGCAAGGCTTAACAAAAGCTCAAAGCATGTCTTCAGAATAGATATCAACAACGGCAAAATAGCAAATGTTTCTTCAGTTTTGAAGCAGAACTCAAAAGACCCTGTTTTTCTTGGGTATCCTTACGGGCTAATAGAAGCAGACAAGTTTGCAAGAATAAGCAACAACGAAGCAGAACACCTTCGGATGATGTTTGCTGTAAAGGCAGGCAAAAACTTTGACAAAATCAAGGCGCACCTTAATGCGCTGAACGCACATTCTATATTGGATAATATTTCTTAGTTTATTTTACTTGGCAGTCATTGCCGCGCTCCGTGCGATATTTGATATTTTTTCTAAAAAGGAGTCCCACGCAGATATTGATGTTTAAATTGAGTACTTCGCTGGGCGGCAATGACTCTTGTTCACTTGGCAGTATCGGCTATTATTTTATTGGCAGCATTGGCTATTCTTAGAAAAGCTTAAATAAGCCAAATACTGAAATCATTAAAAAAGGAGGTGCAGAACATGGACAAGAAAATTGGACATTATGCATTTATAGTAGCAGTTATTCTTGCAATCATTGCAGGACTTGTCCCTTCATTGCAAACCAATGCCATAACATGGACCCTAATAATCTTAGGTCTTGTTGTAGGGCTTCTTAACATAACTTCCAGGGAAACAACAGAATTCCTTGTGGCAGTTATAGCTCTTATGTTGGTTGGCAGCGCAGGGCTCGGAGAAATAACCGCTGTTGGAACTTCCATCAAAGCAATATTGCTGAACATCACTGCAATTGCAGTGCCAGCTGCTCTGGTTGTTTCAATAAAAGCTATTTATGCACTTGCAAGCAAATAAGAAATTCTTTTTTTTATTTTTTTATTTAATGTTTCAAATTCTAGATTAAGTTATAATGATAAAAGCTAAAATTTGTAACCCTAAAAACTTTTTTACAATTTTTTATTGTTGAAATTCCACACCAAGGGTTGAAAGCTCCCTCTCAAGGCTTGAGCGGTCTGTGAACAGTATTGTATGCATCCCAACACTCTGGGCAGGAGCTATATTCCTTTCCTTGTCATCAATAAGCACGCACTCATTTGCTGCATACCCTATCCTTTCAAGAGTAAACACATATGTTTCCGGGTCAGGCTTCTTAAACCCAATCTCATGTGAAAGAAGCACTGGTTCAAACAGATCATACAGCCCATTTTTCTTGTTGATTTCAGCATGGCCAGGCACTGTGTTTGACAAAAGCGGGACTGCATAACCTCTTGACCTTAGTGCTTTTGCCAGATCCAATACATCATGCCTTATCTCATAGGTTGCAAGATACTGCCTTGTCCAAAGATCCATATGATCATGAGGAAGCGGCTTTCCCGTGTTTTGACCAACCCTTTTCCAGAACTCTACCTCATCAATTTTTCCTGTTTCAAACTCGTTTAAAGGGGCTCTCACTGCCTGCTTTATCTCATCAAAATCCATTCCAAATGACCTTGCCATGTCATGGTAGAGAAGGTCATCTGCACCTACTTTAAGGACTCCCCCGCAATCAAATATAACAGCCTTAATCATTATAGAATTAAAGGGAAGGTAATTTATAAAACTATTTCTTTTGAAAAAGTTTATAAACAACAATAAACAAGAGAACAGTATGGATGATGTAATAACAGTCGGAAGTTCTACAATTGACATATTTGTTGAGACAGGAAACCGGCTGTTCAGGAAAGCCCACTACAATGGATGTGTAATGGTGCCGTTTGGATCAAAAATTGTTGCAAATGATTTAAGGGAATCAACAGGAGGCGGCGGGACAAACACTGCTGTCTGCCTTTCAAGGCTTGGCTTAAAGGTTTCATATCTCGGAAAAATGGGGTCAGGACCAAACAGCGAAAGAATTCTTGCAGAGCTGAAAAAAGCAAAAGTAGGAACTTCCTTAATCTGCAGGGAAAATGGAAGAACAGGCCTTTCAGTCATACTTGACGCAAAAGGCCATGACCGGACAATCCTAACCTACAAAGGCAGCAATGATGACCTTGAATGGAATGATGTCAAAAAATCAAAAATCAATGCCAAATGGCTTTACTGCTCATCAATGATGGGAAAATCATTCAAGACTTTGGAAAAACTCACTGCATTTGCAAGGAAAAAAGGAATAAAGGTTGCTTTCAACCCAAGCTCATATCTTGCAAAAAAAGGAATCAATCATGTAATGAAAATTATCAAAAACACAAACCTTCTTGTGATGAACAGGGAAGAGGCAGGATATCTTGCAAAAACAAATGATGCTGCAAAGGCAGCAAAAAAGCTGAAGAAATTAGGACCTGATATTGTTGTGGTTACAGACGGAAAAAATAAAATTGCAGCGTATGGAGACAAGCTGTATTCGCTGAAGCCGCACAAAGCAAATGTTGTTGAGGCAACAGGCGCAGGGGATGCATTTGCAAGCTCGTTCCTTGCAGGAATAATAAAAGGAAAAGACATAATGTTTTCATTAAAGCTTGCGCTGGCCAATTCAGAATCAGTGATAACCCATTTTGGGGCGAAGGAAAAACTTCTTAGATGGAAAGATGCAGTGAGAAAAGTATAATGATTGGCTATGACAGAAGGCCTGTAGAGGCCATGAAGAAAGAAACAGAGACCAGCTTTGAGGTTCCGACATGGATTTTGAAGATTGTGCTTATTGTTTTTGCAGTTCAAATAATCATAAACCACATTTAAAATGAAACATGACCTTGTATCTTCAGCATGTGAAAAGATTGATGAAGTCAGCAGGCTTATTTCTGAAGGAAATGTTGATGGGGCAAATGAAGGGGCAGAGCTTGCTGCAGCATGGCTTTTCAAGTCAGGAAGAGACAAGCTTGCAAACCAGCTGATGAGAGTGCATGAGCTTCTTGAGATAAAAAACTTTTACGGCGCAAAAAAAGTTGTTGACGACACCAAAAGAAGACTTTCTGATCTTGCTGACTGTTTTGGGGAAGAAGAGGATTCTGAGGCAGATTGCCAGTTCTGCAATGAAAAAATACTTGACAGCCATAATTTCTGCATGCACTGCGGAGCTTCCCAAAAGCAAAAAGAATAAAAACCCTAAAGGGTATTATTGCATAAAAGAGGTGATTGGGTTTGTTTAAGACAAGAATTCATAAGCTTATGACTGAAGGAAAATCACTTTTCCTTGCATATGATCAGGGGCTTGAGCACGGTCCGACTGACTTTAACCTTCAGAACATAGATCCAGACTATATTCTACAGCTTGCAGAAAAAGGCAAATACAATGCTGTAATCCTTCACAATGGAATAGCTGAAAAATACTATCAAACTTACAGGAACAAGATTAATCTTATCCTTAAAATAAACGGCAAAACAAGAATACCAAAAATAGACCCAATTTCTGCACAGCTTTGCTCGGTAAAAAGGGCTGTAAAGCTTGGGGCAGATGCTATAGGATATACTGTTTATGACGGAAGCCCTCTTGAACCAAAAATATTTGAGAATTTTGGAAAAATTGTTGAGGAAGCCCATGACCACGGTCTTCCTGTTATTGCATGGATGTACCCCAGAGGAAAGTTTATTGAAAACGACTCAACAACAGATATACTTGCATATTCAGCAAGAATTGGGCTTGAACTCGGAGCAGATATGATAAAAATAAAATACCCCAATGACCCTGAAGGATTCAAATGGGTTGTTAAGTCTGCAGGAAAGGCAAAGGTTCTTGCAGCAGGCGGAGCAAAGAAAAACCCGCAGGAATTTCTAAAGGACGCAAGTGATATAATGGCTGCAGGCGCAACAGGCATGGCCATAGGAAGAAACATATGGCAGAGCGAGAATCCTCTTGGAATAACAAAAGCGCTAAAGAAAGTTATCTTTGAAGGAAAAAGCGCAAAAGAAGCTATAAAATCACTTAAATGACTGGCTGTTCAATAGGATATCCCCTTAATTCTGGAGGCATTTCATGCTTTTCGTCGCTTATTCTTTCGTGCCTGAGATTAGGATTTACGCCCAGCACCTTTCCAGCAACCCAAAAAAGCATTTCCTTTTCAGTCAATTCATCCAAGCCCCTTGCAGGATGCATTTTGAATTCGTAAAAAGGAAATGCGCCTAATGCCCTAAAAGGATAAACAATCCTATTTCCAGGAATAACCATAAATTGGGAATCAGAACTTACAGGAAACTCTGCTCTCCTGTCAAGTGAATCAAAAAAGAAGGAATAATCCAGCAAAGGATTTGAATAAACAGCTCCGTTGTATCCTCGATGCGTGCCAACCTGCCTTTCAACACTAAGAAAATGGAATCCATCCATCTTTGAAACCCATTCTCCGCCATGGTCAATTGCATAATTATCAGACAAAAGTATTTCAAAACGGGTTTTTGACGGAGAACTGCCAGTCCTTTCAACTCCAGTCACGACAAGAAGATGAGTTTGCCCGCTTAGGCTGCCTTCATCTTCAAAAAATACCTTTTTACCTTCAAACATGCTTGCCATAAAACAAAGAGAAATTAGGGTGTATAAAAAGATTTAGCTGGCAGACTTTTCTTCGAGCTTTTTCTGGAGCTCTTCGTATTCCTTTTTCATGTCATTGTACTGGACCTTTTTTGCAGGGTTAATCTGCCCGTGCTCGTGGTCCCACTGAAGAACCTGAATCTTGCTGTTAATCTCTTCCATTCTCTTCTTGATTTCAACTGTTTCCTTGTCCAGTTTTGGCTCTTCATCTTCTTTTTTTGGCTTTTTTTCTGCCTTTGCTTCAAACTCTTCTATTCCTTTTGGAGGAACAGGCACTTCCATTCCAGCAGGCACTTCAGGTGATGGAACAGGAGCTGGTGCTGGAGCTGGCTCTTCAACTGGAGCCTCTTCCTTAGCAAGCTCTGCTTCTGCTGCTTCAGCTTCTTCCTCTGCCTTAACATTTTCAGCTTCTGCAGCATCATAATTATCAGGTATAAGCTCTTCTGCCTCTTTCTCAATCTTTTCCTTAAGGCTTTTATGATCTTCAGGCATCTTTACGCCTTCTTTTTTGAGTTCAGAAACAGCATCTAATTCTACTTCTTTGGTGATTTCCTTTAGCTCTTCCTTTTCCAAAGCTTCTGCTTTTGCCTTTTGCTCATTTATCTCTTCCTTGATCATTTCTGCCTCTTCCTTAAGAGCTTCAGCTGCTTCCTGCTTTGTATCCTGCTGCGGTTCTGCAGGAATTTCCTGATTTTGATTTTCTTCTTCAGCCATGATAATCACCTAATATGTATAGAATTCCTGAAGTATATAAAAAGATTGCCTAAAACAACAAGATTTAAATAGGAAAACACAAAGAAAGTGAACAGGGAAAAAGAGGTGTATGATTTGGACAATTCGAAGAAGTTTATTCTGTGGTTCAATCAAACTGGTATAGAAGATGTTCCCCTTGTAGGCGGAAAAAACGCTTCCCTTGGAGAAATGTACAGGGAGCTTACAAGAAAAGGAATAAGGATTCCAAACGGATTTTCTATCACTGCATATGCTTATAGATACGTAATAGAAAAATCAGGTGTTGAACAGCACATAAAGAAAATTATGGATAATCTTGATACAACTGATATCAAGCAGCTTGCAGAAAAAGGAAGGCAGATAAGAGACATAATAAAGAACTGTGAGTTCCCTCCAGAGCTGAGAGTTGCAATAACAAATGCATACAAACAGCTGTCAAAAGAATACGGGGCAAACACAGATGTTGCTGTCAGAAGCTCTGCAACAGCAGAAGACCTTCCTACTGCATCGTTTGCAGGCCAGCAGGAAACATACCTGAACATAAGAGGGCCAAACCAGCTTATTGATGCGTGCAAAAAATGTTTTGCATCGCTGTTCACAAACAGAGCAATATCATACAGGGAAGACAAAGGATTTGACCACTTCAAGGTTTACCTTAGCATAGGAGTGCAGAAAATGGTCAGAAGCGACCTTGCATCAGCAGGAGTTATGTTCTCAATCGATACAGAAACAGGATTCAAGAATGCTGTATTCATAACAGGATCATACGGATTAGGAGAAAATATTGTGCAGGGCGCTGTAAACCCTGATGAATACTATGTCTTCAAGCCAACACTCAAGAAAGGATTCAACTCAATAATACAAAAATCAATCGGAGAAAAAGAAGTAAAGATGATTTATTCTGTTGAAGGGGACAAAACAACAAAAAATATCCCAACCCCAGAAGCAGACCGGAAGAAATTTGCGATTAAAGACAAGGAAGTACTGACTCTTGCAAAATGGGCATGCATAATTGAAGACCATTACTCAAAACAAAGAAAAAAATACACTCCAATGGACATGGAATGGGCAAAAGATGGAAGGACAGGCCAGCTTTTTATCGTGCAGGCAAGGCCTGAAACAGTCCAGAGCCAGAAAAACCAGAACGTACTTGAAATTTACGAGCTAAAACAGAAAGGAAAAGTTCTTGCAGAAGGAAAAAGCGTTGGAGACAGAATTGGACAGGGAAACGCCCACATAATAAAAGATGTGAAGGACATAGTAAAATTCAAGAAAGGCGAAGTTCTTGTCACAGAAATGACAGACCCTGACTGGGAGCCTGTCATGAAAATAGCTTCTGCAATCGTCACAAACAAAGGCGGGAGAACCTGCCATGCAGCAATTGTCAGCAGAGAACTTGGAATTCCATGCGTTGTGGGAACAAATGATGTGACTGAAAATGTAAATCCAAATCAAAGAATAACTGTGTCCTGCGCAGAAGGCGAAACTGGCCTTATCTATGAAGGACTTTTGAGATTTAATATCAAAAAAATTAATCTAAAGCATATGCCAAAGACAAAAACAGACATAATGATGAATGTTGGAAGCCCTTTCGAAGCATTTGAGTTCAGCTTCAAACCAAACTCAGGCGTAGGACTTGCAAGAGAGGAATTTATTATCAACTCATACATAAAGATTCATCCACGAGCGCTGATTGACTTTGACAAGCTCAAAGACCAAAAGGTAAAACAGATAATTGCAGAGATGACCCACGGCTACAAAGACAAAAAACAGTATTTCATTGACAAATTAGCCATGGGAATAGGAATGATTTCAGCCGCATTCTACCCAAAAAAGGTAATTATGAGAACGAGCGACTTCAAAAGCAATGAGTACGCAAACTTAATTGGAGGAAAAGCATACGAGCCAACAGAAGAAAACCCAATGATTGGATGGAGAGGCGCTTCCAGATACTACAAAAAAGGATACAGGGAAGGGTTTGCGCTTGAGTGCAAGGCAATAAAGAAAGTCAGGAATGAAATGGGCCTTACAAACCTCATAGTAATGATTCCTTTCTGCAGAACTGTTGCTGAAGGAAAAAAAGTTCTTGCAGAAATGGCAAAAAACGGGCTGAAGAAAGGAAAGAACGGGCTTGAAGTTTATGCAATGTGCGAGATTCCTGCAAACGTGATACTTGCAGAGGAGTTTTTGGACATATTTGACGGATTTTCAATCGGAACAAATGATCTAACACAGCTAACACTTGGGCTTGACAGGGATTCAGCACTTGTTGCAGACTTATTTGACGAGAGAAATGATGCTGTAAAGGCATTGGTTGCAAGAGTTATCGATGTTGCAAACAAGAAAAAGAAATATATTGGGCTTTGCGGAGATGCGCCTTCAACTTATCCTGAATTTGCGCAGTTTTTAGTGAAGGCAGGCATAAAATCAATCAGCCTTTCTCCTGATGCTGTAATCAAGACAACTCTTGCGATTGCAGAAATGGAAAAGAAGATGAGAATTAAGAAGAAATAGATTTCTTGATAAGCTTTAAATAATGCCCAAATTAACCAGATGGATATGACGCTTGAACAGAATGCAAAGGAAACCTGGCAGATGATGAAACGCATGATTGTCCTTTTCCCGTCAAGGGAATGCAAAAGGGCTGCAGTTATGATGAATCAAAGGCACGGGTATGAAATAGTTGAAGGAACTGTCCATCTTGATAACTATTGTTGCCTTGGAATAAAACAGGATATCAACCATTGGTGGGTCAGGGACCATGAAACAGGAAAGAACTGCGACATAACCGCAGGGCAGTTTGGAGGGTATTCAAAACAGTTCGATTTCCCAAAAATAGCAATCTGGAATGACGGTGAGATAAGCATATATAAAGAAGCCAGAAGAGGAAGAATGCCTGGTTAGGTTATTATTTTATTAGGACAATTTTCTTGCTGAGGCTTTTATGAAGGTAATATGTGAATTCTTTTTTTATTTTTAATCCTGAATCCTTTATTATTTTTTTATAGTTGACAAAGTCAGGAAAGCCTATTACTGCCCCTTTTGATTTCTTTAGGATTGGGAGGAATTTTTCGTAAAGGTCTTTTGTTAATCTTGTGTTTCTGCCGTAAGGAAGGTCTGCAGCGACATAAGGCATTGCTTTTTTCAGCTTTGTACTGTCTGCTTTTTTTAGAATGAAATTTTTTATCTTTAGAGCTTTTAGGTTTTTCTCTGCTCCTTTTAACATTCTCTCGTTAATGTCATAACCAACTGTTTTTAGATTGATTAATCCTGCTTCGATAAGTATTCCGCCAACACCGCAGAAAGGGTCGTAGAGCGCTCCTTTTTTTATCCCTGTGAGATTGACCATCGCCCTTGCGAGCTTTGGATGAAGAGATGAAGGATGAAGCGATGCTCTTAGGTGAGCTTTTCTTTTTTCAAAACCATTGCTTATTTCTTTTTCAAGAAGGCAGGCAAATGCATTGGTGTTTATTATGAATATGTGTATAGCTGTTTTAGGGTTATTGAGATTTACTTTTGGATTTTTTAGATTTTCCCAGACAAGCCCTCCCAAATCCTTTTCCCTGAATCCTTTTCCGAACAATCGGACACAGAAATCCTTTTTGTAGATTTTCTGCCAGTTGAAGCTGTCAATTTTTTCCTTGAGCTCTTTTTTTGCGCATTTGAACAGAAGAGTGTAAACTGCCTTAGTATAAGCCAGCCTTTGAAAATCAAAATTTGCGTTTATGATAAGCAGGCTTCCAGCTGATTCAAACTTGCCTTTTTTTGCCAGCGCAAGCACCTCTTCCCTTGCCAGGTCGAGGTTCTCTTTTGAAAGATTGAAAACTTTCATTACAGCTGTAAACCTCGAATTCAAGGTTTATAAAGGTTGTCGTAAACTTTAAATATTTCCTCATTGCGATATGTAGTTATGGGAGACATAGCGGCGGTGGAGGAAATTGCAGGTTCTGCTCCAGTAGTTCCAGGTCTTGATGGAAAGGTTGAGAAAGGCAAGACTGACCAAATGATATGGAATGAAAACGGCATATTGATTGTTGCAACAAAATATCCTGATGGAATAACCCTTATAGGGCGCGATATGAACCTTGGCTCAAGAGCAACACTTTATTTTGGGCTTGACCAGTCAATCATTAAAACAGGGGATGCTGCGCTTTTGGAAATGCTTTACGGAAAAGCTGTTTCTGTACCTGAATATGTAAAAATTGCTGAATCTGCCATTAACAACACTGCAGGACTGTTCTGAACAGAATTTTTAATAAACAAAAAGTATTTAAACTGGAATTCTTGGTTTATACTGCATGAGGGGGCGGCCAGTAAAGTCAAAGATAAGACAGAATATAGTGGAAATTCTTTTCTTCATGAAGAAAGGATACGGCTATGATGTGTACAAATCCTATGTTGATATTTTTGCTCCTGTCACTTTAAGATCAATTTATTACAACCTTAGAAAAGGCGAAAAGCTCAAAGAGTTTGTAGTAAAAGAAGTGAAGAAAGAGAAAGGAGACTACAGCTGGGGCGCTTTTGCTGAAAAAGTTTATTATGCTCTTGGCGAGAATGCAAAGCCTTCAATGCCTGACAGGGTAAGAAAGTATTTCGAAAAGAAAAGTAAGAAGTGATTATTTCTATTTAAGTCATTGCCTCGCTTTGTGATAAAATAGTTCTGAGTCGATACTGCGCTCCGTGCTACTTCTTTTATTTCTTCTTAATAGGAGTCACGTGTAGA
>CAZLVM010000003.1:0-14265 GCA_964562875.1 uncultured Methanosarcinales archaeon
ATTAGTCCATTCCGTGGAAATGGCTTCTTCCGCTTCCACTTTCTTGAGACTGGTTGCTTCCACTTCCGCTTTGGAATCCGCTTCTTCCTCTGGAGTCATTCCTTTGGCCCTGGCCAAACCTTCGTCCGCCATTGCCTCCTCCATTTCCATTGCTTCTGCCTCTTGGGCTGTCTCGTCCGCCGTTTCTGAAACCGCTTCCGCCTCTTGGACCGCCTCTTCCGCCAAAGTTTCTTCTGCCGCCGAATCTTCCACCGTTGTCGATTCTTTTGGTGTCAAACTGCAGCCTTTTGAAATTTTCTTTAGGAAGCTCATCAATCTTGACATCAAATCGCCTGTTGATTTCGCCAAAAGCTTCATAGTCTCTGTGGCAAAGCAGTGTTATTGACTTGCCTGATTCTCCAGCTCTTGCTGTTCTTCCAACCCTGTGGATGTATTCCTGCGGGTCTCTTGACAGGTCGTAGTTGAAGATATGGCTGACATCCTTTATGTCAATTCCTCTGGCCGCTACAGCTGACGCAACAAGTATGTCTGCATTTGCCTTGCTAAAGTTTTCAATAATTTTCAGTCTCCTGCTTTGGGTAAGCTTTCCGTGCATCATCTCTGCGTTTATACCGTTCTTCCTCAGGTTTTTTGCGAGGATTTCAACAGTCGCTCTTGTAGAGCAGAATACGATTGACTTTTTCCTATCTTCCTTATTTAGAAGGTGTACTAGAAGCGAAAACTTATCATTCGAATCTACGTTGTAGTAAAACTGCTTAAGGAAGTCTGTCGTTACATTGCTTTCAGCTTTTGCCACTTCAGGGTTTTTCATGAACCTCTGTTTTATGTGGCTTATTTCTTGTGAAAGCGTTGCTCCGAAAAGCATAACCTGCCTGCTTTTAGGAGTGTATTCCATAATCCTTTCAACATCTTCAATAAATCCCATTTCAACCATCTTGTCTGCTTCGTCAAGAACAAACATATTTACTCTTGTCAGGTTAATGGTTCCTCTTTGGAGGTGGTCGCACATTCTTCCTGGAGTGCCTACAACTATATCCGCTCTTTCAAGGCTTTTAATCTGTGGGTTTATTGCAACTCCTCCATAAACTGTTGTTATGGAGCACTTAACTCCTTTTCCAAACTTCTGCATTTCCCTTGAAATCTGGACTGCAAGCTCCCTTGTAGGTGCAAGAATCACTGCCTGGATTCCCTGGCCGCGCTGTATCTTTTCAAGAATTGGAATGCCAAATGCTGCTGTCTTTCCTGAGCCTGTATTTGACATGCCTATAACGTCTTTTCCTGCTTTGATAAGAGGTATGGCCTTCTCCTGTATGAGCGTAGGGATTGTTATTTCCATGTCCCTTAAGGCGCTCACTATATTTGTATTTACATTTAATGCTTCAAATGTCATTTTTTATTTCTCCTTGGAATAAAATCGCTTCAATGAAGCTTCAAAACTTTTCTAGTTTTGGAAACAAAAAACACATAGGTTTTTCGTGAAACAGAATGAGCATAGATTGGGTCCATACCATTTGTTTCTTCATCCCAATAGTATATAGAAGTGAGAGGGCCTTTATAAAGGTTGTGGTTTTTAGACGTGAGTAATTTTGCCCGTATTTTACCTATTTAAGAACAGCCTCGACCTCAGTCTTGATTCTTTTCTCAAAGTCTGCAACCTTTTCTCCTTCGTCTTTTTCGGTTCCGAGGACGTTAATCAGGTCCTTGATTATCTTCTTTTCATCTTCTTTTGTGAATATCCCTGACTTGCCTGCATGCTCGTCAATAAGTCTTTCTTCTGTGTCTTCTGCAGAGCTCGCATCTATCTTAACCTCCTCAAATTCAACTGATTTGAGTTTTGAAGTGTTTTTCATTACAAAATATGCAGACCTTTCATAGAATTTTTCAAATATCTCCTTGAAGTTTATATCAGACGGCTTTCCTGTTTTCAGTTTCCCAGCCATTCTTATTGTGATGATTGTATTGGGGAATTCCATGTTTTTTATCTTTGCAGTTGCTTCATCTTCAATTTCTTCAGGGGTTTTGTTGTCGCAGTTTATGCTTATTGAGTGCACAGGGTGTATCAAAATAGGCTCATACCTTGCCTCACCGTCCTCAACGATATAGAACCCTCCGTTCTGCAGCTTTTCCAGTTCTGCAAAATTATTTGGGAATAATGGTCCTGGAAAAACAACTGTGCCAAACCCTTCCATTTCCCTCTTGTCAATTACATGCACATGGCCTCCTGCATAATAGTTGAAATTTTTTGGCAGGAATGAAATTGGCGCAGAATCCATCTCTGCCATCTCTTTTGGCTTTAATTCTGTAAGAGCTGTATGGAACATGAAAATTTTGTAGCCTTCCTCTTTTTCCCGTGGCTCCCTGGCTAGGCTTTCATAATAGCTTTTCTCAAGCCCGCCTTTTTTCCCAATCATCCCGGTTATCTTTGCGCCTGTCTTTTTATCGACGGTAAAATTAAGGAATAATTTATCATCCTCAACTTTTCCCTTCGCAACATTAATAGCAAGCCCTGCATTGAAAACAACTTCAAGAACAGTCCTCTGGCTGGGTGAGAAGTCATGGGAGCCTGCGACAAGATATACTGGGATATTGCTGTCTCTTAGCTCTCTTAGCTTTTTGACAGCCATGCTGAGGTTGTCAAGCGGCGGCATTGATGTGTTAAACAGGTCGCCTGAAATAAGCACAAAGTCAACTTTCTCGTCGATGCACTTGTCAACTGCTTTCACAAAAGCATTTGTTGAAACCTCTCTTAATCTTGGATCTCTCCAGCTTCCAATGTGGCAGTCAGCCAAATGCGCGAATTTCATATTGTTTTTGAATCACGCATTCAATATATTCCTTTCCATTTTCAAATTGTCCCAACTAAGTGACAAACAACCCCATTAGCTTTATAAATCAGCTCCACTTATACATATTATAAGAGGATAATTTATTTTTGTAATAGCGGTGATGGATAGAGGCAGAAATTGGCATGCAGAAACCCTAATCTCAACTATGACACTAAAGGAGCAGAGCTTCTTTTTGGAAATAGTAAAAGAATAATTGAAGGTGAAAGAGGAGATCTTTGGGTTGTTTATTCTCATACTCCTTCAACACAGCTCACACCTAAAGAAAGAGCTGAGCTAAGAGGGCTTGATGCAGACCCTCATAAAAATTCTGGCAGTGAATCACCAATAACACTTGTAACCGAATGCGTTCTTCAGTATCATATTCCCGGATTTAGAAGCCCTATGGAAGAGATGCTTGGAAGGTTTGACCATACATTTCCTGACGATCTCGCTCTTCCTCAAACCCCTGATGAATACAGGGCTGGAGACATAAAAGGAGAAATGATGATTCAGATTGCTTTGAGGGTTGAAAGGCTTTTCAGGGCTCTCGGACCTCATGGAAGAAATGTTGACCTTACCCTTGAAGAAGGGAAAAAGACAAGAGTAACACAAGAATATATTTCTGCAATGAAAAGGTTTCTTGCCGGGGAATACGGTCTTCCTGAAGAAATCGCGCTTCTTTCTGACAGATATCCTAAATCTATTGCAGCAAATGCAGTTTTTGAAAAGCTTTAGAGAAATTATTTGCCTGTCTATGCAAGCATTTTCCTGCTGCCAATGTCCATAGCGCCTTTTTCTATTCCTTTCATTGCAGCCTCTGCAGCAAGAATATTTCTTCTTGCAGATTCAATCAACGGAAGAACTCTCTTGTTCTTGCTCATTACTAATTTCATATAGTCAAAACTCCTTTTTACTCTCCACATCACTGACGAATTTTTTAGCAGGGCTACAGCTTCACCTATGTTTGCCTTTTCAAGCTGTTGATATTTTTGGTACATCCTTCTTTCTGCCTCAATATCTTCAACAAACTTTTTCAGTAAGCTCATGAGAAACCTTATATTTTTGCAGAATTCTTTGTTGAATATTGCTTCAACCTGTCTTAGTATGAAAAGTTCCCTGAGCAGGGCTTTTCTTATTCCTGCAACTTCACTTGACCCTGCAAAGTCTTGCATAATCATTGCTTCTTCTTGCTTTATTTCCCTTTCAAGCGGGAGCAAAAGCTCGTGGGCAATATTGCCTGCTATTTGAAGATCATTAAGGTAAATCCTGTAAACCTTTTTTGCATGGGCTTCAATTGCCTCAAGAGTTGAAAGTATTTGAGTTGTATTTGTTACAAAAGTAACCTCATCATATGATTCAGCTGCCATCAGCGTTCTTAGCTGATTTTCCAGTCCAAACATCCGTGCAAATGCAACCATATTATTGTTTAGAAGCCCAGGAACCTTGATTGCAGTTTCCTCTATCAAATTAACCCTCTGCTTGATATGGCCAATTCTTGCCTTTATATCCCTTATCAGGCCAATCTCTTTGCCTGTAGGAACTCTTAATCCCATACCTATTCTGCCGTATTACCTTTATATAAACTTTTCCTTTAGCAATGCTGCCCAAAGGATAGACATTGCCACCCAGCGAAGTACTAAACTAAAACATTGTTCTACACGTGACTCCTTTGATGAAGAAAACATAAGATTAACACGGAGCGTGGCAATGGCTCAGAAAAGAAACTTATGCAGCACGGAGCGCAGCATTGCAAATACTGCCTAAATATCTAATCCTGAGAAATCCTTTTCAGCCTTTTTTTCATCTTCTTTTTTCATTGCAAACTCTTCAAACAAAGGAATTTTGACAGGAGTTGCAAACCTTGCAAAATTAGAAGTGATAATTGCCTCTCCTTTGTCTAATGATGCTATGTTCCTGTCGTCATCGCTCAAGTCCTGCGATGCTGACTCTATTATTGCCTGCCTTTCAGGCTTCATTTCTGTGCCGAGTATTATTTTTGTATTCATGTTTGCAAGTATGTCTCTGGGTATTAGCGACGGAAGCTGTGTAATTGCCATAAGCCCGACCTTAAACTTTCTTCCTTCTTTTGCAATTACCCCAAAAATATTTCTTCCTTTTTCCAAAACCTCTTTTCCAAGCACTCTTGGAGCTTCTTCAAGCACAATAGATACAACCGGCTTTGCCTCAAGCTCACCTTTCATCTTGTATCTTTTGTAATGGCTTAGGATTTCTGATGCAATCAGGCTTCCAACTAAAATCTCAACCCGTCCCTCAAAGCTGGAAGTGTCAACAATAACTGTTTTTGCAGACTCTATCTCTTTCACAATGTCTGATATTGTTGTTTCAGCTCCTTCAGCGCAGAAGATTCCTCTGCACATAAGCTGTTCATTTTCAACACTGATGTCAAGAAGCTGCTGAACTCTTCTTTTTATGACACCAATAGTTCCTTCCATAAATCCGTCTATCGGCTGGTCAAGCATTATTGATTCTACCCATTGGCTTCCGTATTTTTTGTAATATGCGCTTAATGCCTCTTTCTGGGCATCGCTCCAGTCAACAACGCCGTTAAAATGACTTGGCATTATTTTCTTTATGCTGATGCTAAGAGTTCTGCACCCTGGAGGAACATTCTTTGGAGTGTAGTAAACAACATTCTGCGGGCAGGGATGGTCTTTAAGCCCAATTCTGTTCCTGCCGTAATATTCATCATGAGGGTCAAGCACAAGTATGCCGCAGTAATCCTTGTCAAGAGTATCCCATAAAATGCATTTTGTAAGGTTGCTTTTTCCCCTTCCTGTTGTCGCAGGGATAAGTATATGATGCGAGAAAACCTCTTTTCCGTCAAGAAATATCGGGAGGTCTATCTGTTTGCTTCCGCTTCTAAGGTTCCCTACAAAAAGAGGGTTCTTTGGTTTTGTCAAAAAAGAAAGGTCTTCCTTTGTTACTTCCCTGACTTCTGAAAAAAAGTTAGGGAGGGTTTTTGATGATGCTGCGCTTTTCCCGTTTATTGTTATTAAGTTCTTAAGCTCTGCAAGAATATAATTCCTCAGTTCAGAGTCCATAAAGTCTATTTTAGGGTCTTCTTCAAGTTTCATTCCTGAAATCAGCTCCAAATTCTGCGGGCTTATCTGGCTCCCGTAAATAAGGTTGAAAACCTGCATAAGAGATTTCCCGCTGCTGGTGTCAGCAACCATAAGCTCTCCAAGCTCAATCTTTTTCCCGTTCTTTTCTCTGACGAGAATCCTTCCAAACTGCCCAGAAATAACCAGTCCCTTTACCATCATCATGGGAAAGCCAGCCTATTATATAATATTTTTGATAAGCTTTTTAAACAGGATTAGGATAAGGCTTTCCATGGAAAAGGAAGCAAAGAGGATAGCAGAACTGCTTGAAAAGGCAGTAAAGGAAAACATTCCTAATGAAAAGTTTGGAATACTCTTTTCAGGGGGGATTGACTCTACTTTTATTGCGCATCTTTGCAAGAAATTTGGAAAGAATTTTGTCTGCTATACAGCAGGACTGAAAGAAAAGGGAATAAAAAAGGCAGCTGATATAGAATGGGCTGAAAAAGTTTCAAAGGAAATGGGCTTCAAGCTGAAGAAAAAGGAAATCAACCTCAAGGAGCTGGAGGGTTATGTCAAAAAAATAGTTCCAATCATACATTCTGCCAATGTTGTTAAAGTTGGTGTTGCAGTGCCTTTATTCCTGGCATGTGAAATGGCAAAAAAAGACAATGTCAAGTTTATGTTCTCAGGCCTTGGTTCTGAAGAGATATTTGCAGGGTATGAAAGGCATGAAAAGTCTGATGACATAAATGAGGAATGCAGAAAAGGCCTTGAAAATATCGAGGAGAGAGACCTTGAAAGGGACAGAAGGCTGTCTTCTTACAATAATATAGGGCTGAAGATTCCATTCCTGCATAAGGAATTGGTGGATTATGCATTGAAAATACCCGGAAGCCTGAAAATAAAGGGTAATATCAAGAAATACATTCTAAGGCAGGCGGCAATTGAAGAAAAAATACCGGAAGAGTTTGCATTCAGGAAAAAAAAGGCAGCTCAGTACGGCAGCAATTTTGACAAGGGACTTGCAAAGCTTGCAAAAAGAGAGGGAATGAAAAAGTCAGAATACCTGATGTCTCTGACAGTTCCGATAGGGGCTCTTGTATCATCTGGTAAGGACAGCATATATGCAATATATAAGATGTTAAATGAAGGGTATAAAATAAAATGCTTCATAACCCTGAAAAGCAGAAATCCTGAATCATACATGTTTCATACAATAAACAATGAGATGGTTGACCTGCAGGCAGAGGCAATGGGCCTGCCTCTTGTGAGGGGATTCACAGAGGGAGAAAAAGAGGATGAGCTTGCTGACTTGAGGGATGTTATAAACAAGGCAAAAAGAGAGTATGGGATAAAGGGAATTGTAACCGGGGCGTTATTTTCAGACTATCAGCGGGAAAGGATTGAGAAGATATGCAAAGATGAAAGCTTAACGCCATTTTCTCCATTATGGCATAAAGATCAGGAAACAGAGATGAGAGAATTAATAAAAAACGGGTTTGAAGTAATATTCACTGCAATTGCTGCAGAAGGCCTTGATAAGTCATGGCTCAACAGGAAAATAACGCAAAAGGATGTTGACCGGCTTGTCGGAATTAATGAAAAGATTGGAATAAATGTTGCAGGCGAGGGCGGGGAATTCGAGTCCCTTGTGCTTGATTGCCCTCTTTTCATGAAAAGAATAGAAATTATTGGCAGTGAAATAATGGAAGAGCGCCAAAACATCGCAGGGCTTAAAATCAAAAAGGCAGTTCTCAAGCAAAAGCCTTAAATATTCTTTAATCAAGGTATTATTATCATGTCAAAAAACGAAATATCAAAGATTGAAGCAGAGGAAGAAAAGGCAAAAGCAGAGGGTCTTCTTTCAGAGGAGCAGAAGCTTGCTAAGGAAGAGGCGCTCAAAATTGCAAAAAAGCTTGAAAAAGAAGACATTCCAACTAAAAAGGATATGGCTGAAGAGCTTAATAAATTCTCAAAAGAAAGTGAGCAGGCAAAAAAACTCCTGACTCCATGGTATGTTAAAAAGAAAAAAAAATAAAAGGAAAAAGTTTATTTCTTCTTCTTGGCTTTCTTCTTTCGTCCGCCCCTAGCCATCTTAGCTCTTGAGACGTCGCCTTTCTTGTCGATAAAGTAAAGGTATCCTGACTGTTTCTTTACGCCAACTTTGGCAACAACCTGGATTCCGCCTTTGCCCTTCTTCTTTCCCCTTGCCATCTTTGCTCGGGAAACATTTCCTTTCTTATCTACGAAGTATAGGTATCCACCCTCTTTTTTCACTCCGACTTTTGCTACTTTTTCTGCCATTTGAATTACCTCCTTTTTTTGATTTTAGACGTTGAATATGATTGCCCCCGTCTAATTTACTTCATTATAGAGGTTCACATTTATAAATCTTTCGACTAAGAATGGATTTTTCTCGTCACTGAATCCTAGCAAAAATACAAAAGCGAAAAGTATAAATACACTGCAAAATTCGATAGTTTCAGAGTTTGTACGCGGTGATTTGACAAATGTTAAAACTACTAAAAAAGTTCATTAACAAGGTTATAGGGGATATCTTCAAGAAAAGGGGGCATATCAAGCTTGGTCTTTACGGCCCGCCAAACGGCGGAAAAACTACCATGGCCAACAGGATTTGCCAGGATTGGCTCGGCGAGGAAATGGGCTCTGTTTCAAATATTGCCCACGAAACCAGGGAAATCCAGATAAAAGAGCAGATTAACATAAAGTCAGGGGGCAAGGAGCTTTCTTTCAATCTTGTTGACACTCCTGGAATTGCAACAAGAATAGACTATGAGGACTTTGTCAAGTCAGGAATGTCAGAGAAAAAGGCAAAGACAAGGGCAAAAGAAGCTACCAAAGGTGTTATTGACTCAATAAAATGGCTTGATGACATGAATGTTGTTATTATTGTTCTTGACGCAACCCAGGATCCTTACTCCCAGGTAAACATTACTATAATTGGCAATCTTGCCGCAAGAGACATTCCAGTCCTGATAGTGGCAAATAAAGTAGATTTAAAAAAATCAAACATGAAGAAGATACAGGCAGCATTCCCGCAGTATGATGTTGTTGGAATATCTGCAAAGTATGGAAACAACATAGATGCATTTTACGAAGCATTGTTTACTTTGGCTGGATGAGGAGGAAAAATGGTAACACTACAACTAATACCGTATTCAGAGATTGAGGGCATGACCTCTATTGGAAGAATAAGAAAGATTTTGAACATTGCAAAAGAAAACAAAATTGTTCTTTTGCAGGGTAGGCTGAAGAAAGAGGAAGAGACAGAGCTGATTCAGGCTACAATGGAAGAGATAAACGAGGAATTCAGGGGCATCGAGCTTGCTGTGATAAACCCGAATGCAGACATAAAGGCTGAGGGATTCCAGAAGTTCAGGAATAATGTAGTTAATCTTTTGCTTGGTGACAGGCAGGGGCTTACTGTTATTGGGCCTGCTTCAGTTGTCAAGGACATAAGGAAAAATCCTAATAAAATAGAGCTTTACACTAATGAAGTTCAGGCTAAGAATGGCAAGAAGAACGGCAAGAAAAATGGTCGGAGGAAATAAGAATGCCGCACCAATGCGTTAGGTGCAATACCTTTTACGAGGATGGTTCTGAAGAAATTCTTAAGGGATGCCCATGCGGTGGGCGGCTTTTCTTTTATATAAAAAAGGACAGGCTGAAAAAGGCAAAAGAAGTTGCCGGGCAGGTTCAGCTTTCTGAGACAGAGAAAAAGCAGATTGAGAAGGATGTCATTGAGCTTGTTGGTTCAAGAACCGACGAGGATCTTCCTATCGTGCTTGATCTCGAATCAATCAGAATAACAAAACCCGGCAAGTATGAGCTTGACCTCGTGCATCTTTTCAAGGGAGACCCGATGGTTGTGAAGCTTGAAGAGGGCAAATACATTATTGACGTCCCTGAAACTTTCAAAAGCTTTGCCAAAAGAAAAGGCATAAAAGATTAGTTGTTGTCAATTACAATTCTTGCGACATTGCAGACATAAGTTGCCATTCCCTTCAGGTTTTCTACCATCTCGCTGGCGCCGGCAGTAGGTGTTTTTATGAGGAGCTTTGTGCATTTTGTGAATATGTCAATTCTCCTTGATGCAACTTCATCAGCCAGTTTCCTGTCTTTGTTGTAGTATGCTTTCATAACATCCTCATACGCTATGCTGATATCTTGGTATACTTCCTTAAGCAGTTCCTTGTCATTCATCTTGTTTGAGAGGCTGCTTACTGTCTTTGCGTTGTCTGCCATGTTCTCTATGTTTACTGTGAGGTACCATATTGCAAGTATGTCATTGTTTGTAATGTTGAAGTTTGAAGCAACTTTTTGGCTGTTTAGCGCGCTTTTCAAAAGCCTGAAAAGCAGAAAATAGAGCCTGTTAACATCATTGTCCCTTTGCTCAATGCTTTCCATTGCCTGTTTGCTGCCGATTGATTTCACGCTGTCCTGCATTATCGACCTTAGGGTCATGTCCATTCTTCTGATTGTTTTTTCTATGGAGATTTCGCTCATGTTCAGAAGGTCTTTTGCAGAAATTTTTTCCCCTGTTTGCTCGTCAACTTCAAGCGCAACAAAATGGTGGAGAACATCTCTTAGCTTCTTTGACTTTTCATTTACTTTTTTTCCTGTAAGGTGTATCTTTGAATAATTGTTGACATAAGCAGAAGTAACTTCTCTTTGGATTGTTCCTATATCTTTATTGTCAACTGGTATGCTGATTTCTTTTTGTTCTTGTTCATCTGCCTCTTCATTAGGGGTTATTTTAAGTTCAGAATCAGTTGTTTCTACTATGAACAGGTTGTCCCCTTTTTTGAGTTTGTTCCTGGAAACCCATTCTTTTGGTAATGAAACAGTATGTGAACTGGCTCCTGCTTTCACGAGTTTTCTTACATGCATATATAACACCTCTTTTAACGTATAAAACGTACTTAACGTATAGTATGTACGTTAAATATATATAAACTTTTTGGCTATTGTACTTCAGATAAATCCAATCGTATAACAGAGGATATCACTAAAGATAATAAAAAATCAAAGCATAAACAAGGATATAGCGAGCAGAGATACCACAAACCGAAAGTAACGATGCATAAAATGAGTGATAACTAGCGACAACTACAGCGGAGAACTGTTTTCCACAGCTGGCGCAAAACCAGGGAAGCAGTCACGATATGGCTAAGCGCAACGCAATAAGCCGTATTATCGGATCTCGAACAACAACTGTTCCTTTATCGTTTTGCTTTGAAAAATCCGTACAAAAGATATCCAAATCACCCTCACGTGAAAAACCTAAAAAATCAAGGAAAAAACATGTTAAGAGGAATCTTGCATGAAAAATCCAAGATAAAAGGTAAACACAACAAAAATGAAAAAAGCTGTAAAAAGCCAAAAAAACATTTTTGCAAATTACAAATTCATTACAAGAATTTGTAAAAACACAAAATCCGGCTTCAAAAAACAAGGAGTCGGTATCATTATCATAGATCCCAAAAAAACCAGGTGATCAGATTGAGATAAAAAACGGCTTGAGGCCTGGGTTCAAAACCAGGCCAATAAGGTCATGACGATGATTAATTCACCACCATTAGGGGTTTCATAGCTCAAAAGTATCACAAGCATGTCAGCTTATGTATGGCTATCGTTGGTTGGCATGTCTTCACAAAATTACTCTTCTTTGAATTACCATAAGCATGCGCGGTGCTTCGCCAATTTAATTCTGCACCGCACTTTATAATAGAAAAAAGAGCCAATAGCACCCAGCGGAGTACTTAATCAAAACATCCATATCCTCGTGGGACTCATTTTCAGAAGCAGGAAAACAATCAGTACGAAGCGTGCTATTGGCTCAACACATACCTTTTAAATCCAAGCGAAAAGCTATTAACCTAAAGCATTTCTTAATAATTCATGGAAAAGAAACAGGCTCTTAAGCAAAAATTCAGGGAATTTATTGAAGGGCTGTCAAAGGATGACATAGTTGCAGTTGTTCATCATACTGATCCTGACGGTGTATGTTCTGGCGTAATAATGGCAAAGCTCGTCGAGAAAGCAAGGGGAAAACAGATAGACCTTCGCCTGAACCAGGCTTCAAGTGATATACCAATAACTGATGAAACTGTGGAAAAGCTTAGGCAGGCAAATGCAAACAAAGTGATAACTGCAGATCTCTGTGTTGATCAGGCTCCAAAAAATATAAGGGAAATAGAAAAGTTTGCTGAAATTCTTGTCATAGACCATCACAAAGTGTATGAGGATATTGGCTCAGAAAGAACAGTATTCATCAAGCCTCATTTTATAACAGACAAAAATCCTGCTGCATATCCTGCTTCAAAGCTCTGCTTTGACCTTGCATCTGAAGTTGCGGACATGAAATCTCTTGACTGGGTTGCAGCAATAGGGCTGATTGGAGACTGCGCTTTCAATTCTTGGAAGGATTTTTTAGACGAGGTTTTCTCAAAGTATAATGTTGAAAAAAAACAGGATATTTTTGAGACAGAACTGGGGAAGGCAGCTTCACTTGTTTCAGACGCAGAATGCTATGACAATTCAAAAGTAGAGGAATCATTCGATGTTGTTTATGGGGCATCATCCCCTTCGGATGTGCTGAACTCATCCCTCCAAAAGTACAGAGAGTCTGTTGAGAATGAGATAGAGTACTGGATTAATCATATTAATGAGTTTGCAGAGTTTTTTGACGATATCAGCCTCATATTTTACATGATAAAGGCAAAATACAAGATAAAGGCCCCAACAAATACAAGGCTTAGCCTCAAGCATCCTGACAAGACAATAATACTTTTGCAGGAATCAAAAAACGGCATGATTTCCATAAGCGGAAGGCGAAGAGATGAAAAGGTTGCAGTGAACGATCTTTTGGAAAAATCTGTCAAAGGTTTGGAAGGAGCCAGCGCAGGAGGGCATGTTCCTGCTGCAGGGGCAAAGATAAAAAAGGAGGATCTCCAGAAGTTCAAGGAAAATCTGATTAATATTTTGAAAAATGGATAAATTCAATCTGATAAAGGAATTTTCAAAAGAGTTAACATCAACTCTTGAGCTGGAAGAGCTTGCAAAGGTGATAAACCGCTTTGCTGTCATAGAACTTAAGGCAGAGCATTCTTCAATAAGCATCGAGGGAAAAGGCAAATATTCTTACAAAGAGCAGGGAAATGTTTTTGATGAAATTGAAAAAGAAACCCTGAAATACATGATGAGGGTTGGAAAGTCTTTGAGGATTATCAGTCCTGCAAACGAGTTTATTTTCAAGGACATAAAAGGGATAGAGTCTTTCTCAAATTCAATTCTTGTCCTCCCGCTTATAACAAAAAATCAGGTGCTTGGAGCTTTGAGTGTTTACTTTCCGCATCTTCCTGAAGACGAGAAAATGGAATTTCTGACTCTTTTTGCAGAGCTGTCATCAGCATCAATAATGAACAGTCTTGCATATAGAACAGTTTCTGCAAGTTCAATGACAGACAAGCTCACATGCCTTCATAACAGGAGAAACTTTGATGTTCAGGTTGAAAAGCTGATTGAAAGCTGCTCTTCTGCAAATATCCCTTCATCTGTGATGATGATTGACATTGATAATTTCAAGGAATACAATGATACCAAAGGCCATCAGGAAGGCGACATGGTGCTTGCAGGAATTGGAAACACTGTAAAGGCAATTCTCGAAGATAATTGCTGCGCTTTCAGGTATGGTGGAGAGGAGCTTGCAGTTATTATCCCAAGGGCAAAGCCGGATCAGGCTTTTGAGATTGCTGAAAAAGTAAGAAAAGGAATTGAAGAAACCTGCAAGATTACTGTAAGCATAGGCATTGTCACATGCCTTAACAGTTCATGCAATCCTAATAAGATGGTGAAAGAAGCTGATGCATGCCTCTACAAGGCAAAGAAAGCAGGCAAGAACAGAACGCATTCATGCGTAATCATTGACAAGTCAATGAATCCTATCGACGTGCAAACGGCTTCTGCTGTAGGTAAATCATAATATCTGCCCAGAAAGTAGAAGAAAACGCTATTTTCTTGTAACTATTTCAACAACATCCCTGTGGTGGAGAACATGGTCTTTGCCCACAGGCATTTTTTTCTTAACGTCTATTGCTTTGATAAAATTATTTCCTATGTCTGTGTGAATTTTGAATGCAAAGTCAAGGGCTGTTGTGCCTGGAGGCATCAAAAAGCAGTCTGGCATTACATTTCCGTTTGAATCCTCTAATTTTCCCACGCCTCCTGGAAAGATTGCAATGTATTTCAGCAGGTCAAACACTGCGCTGTCAAGTACTTTCTGCACTCCTGTTGAGCCAAGCTTGCTAAGTATATTTTCCTGAATAAATTCAAGAGCTTTTTTTTGTTTGTCG
>CAZLVM010000004.1:0-7543 GCA_964562875.1 uncultured Methanosarcinales archaeon
ATTTTTTTTCTTTTTTTTATTTTGTTTTTTACTTCTTTAGTTAATTATAACTTCTTTAGTTAACTATATATAGCATAGTTTACACTGGAAATGCATGGAAGCAAAGAAAGTAACAGCTGAAGTTGTTGATGAAGGCGGAAGCAAAGCAGACAGAAAAGGTGGGCAAAGGAAGAAGTTTAAGCATAGATTTGGAGAAAAGCTTGTTTCTTTTGTTAATAAGATAAAGATTATTATTGCAGTCTGCCTAGACCTTGCAGACCTTGTTTTTGGCAATATCCCCCTAATCAACACTTTGTGGGACTTTTTTACTGTAATGGTTTTGATGATTACTTTAAAGAACAAGTCCCTTGCTTTCATGGCTCTTGCAGAGCTTCCATTGCTGGGCATACCCCCTTTTGGCTTTATTGACTCTTTGATTCCAATAGCAACAATCCTTACTCTTGCAGATATAGCAGGAACAAATGCGCATGTTATAAGGCGTTAGCAGAACAAATGCTTAGAATTCTTACTTGCTTTTTTTAACTGATTTTTTGGCTTTTTTACTTTTTGCAGGCTTTTTATCCTTAGAATCCTGTTTATCCTTAGAATCCTTCTTGTCCTTTGAATCCCCTTCTTCAGGCAGAGATTCTGTATACCTGCATTTAGGATATTGGTTGCACGCGAGGAATGCGCCGTAAACGCTCTTCCTTAGAATTATCCTGCCTTTGTGGCACTTTGGGCATTCTTTTTCTTCAATTTTAACCTTTACGTCCTTCAAAGGGCAGTCAGTGTTTATGCAAACTTCCTGAGGGCGCTTAGCCTTCTTTATCATCAGCACCATAGGATATCCGCATTCTTTGCAGAGATTATCAGTCACTTTAACAAGACCGCCTGCCGGAAGCTTGAATGTTGTCTTGCAGTCAGGGTATTTGTCGCAGGCAATAAACCTTCCAAACTTTCCTTTCCTCAGTATAAGCATTCCTTCTTCGCAGTTCCTGCATTTTCCAACTGTAGTCATAACAGCCCTTGTTTCTGTAAATGTCTTTTTTAGCCCGGCTCCAATCTTGTCTTCTTTTTCCTTGAACTCGCCAAGTATTTTTGTGAGGACTTCTTTTGCTTTTTCAAGGATTTGCTCCTCTTTTTTGCTGCCATCTCTTATTTCATCCATTTCTTTTTCAAATAAATTTGTTAATGCCTCATCAACAATTTTTGGAGAGTGCTCTTCAAGAATCTTTATTATCTGCATTCCAAGCTCTGTTGCTTCTATCTGCTTTCCGGTTATGTAGCTTCTCTGGACAAGCGTGTCAACAATCTGCGCCCTTGTAGCTTTTGTTCCAAGTCCTCTTTTTTCAAGCTCCTTGATTATAGAAGCTTCTGTGTACCTTTTTGGAGGAAGGGTTTCCTTGTTATGCATATTTATTTTTTTAATATTGATAGTCTCATCTTTTTTGACTGCAGGAAGCTCTATTTCCTCAATTTTTACATAAGGGCCGTAATATTCGTGCCAGCCTTTTTCAATAGTCCTTGTGCCTTTTGTAATGAAAATCTCATCTTTTACATTAATATCAATAGTCATGGTTTCCCTTACTGCATGCTCTCCGAATGTTGCAAGAAACCTTCTTACAATAAGGTCGTAAATCTTGGCTTTCCTGCCGTCTATTTCAGGCGTAATGCCTGTAGGGTATATTGCCGGATGGGCAGGATCTGTTTTCTTTCCATTATTAGGAACCATCTTTCCATTGAGCACTTTTGATGCAAGCTCTTTGTAGTCTTTTTGCCTGCCAAGCGATGCAAGAATTTTTTTGAAGCCAATTTCAACAGGAAGGACCTGAGATGATGTTCTTGGGTATGATATAAGTCCTGCTGTGTAAAGGTCCTGAGCAATTGAAAGGGTTTCTTTTGGTGAAATTCTATGACATCGATGGGCTTCTATCTGCATTGATGTAAGGTCAAAAGGCACAGGGGGATTTTGGTTGAACTGTTTTCTTTCAACATTATCAACCTTAGCTTTTTTCTCTTCCTTTACCTTTTTCATTACACTATCTGCTTTTTCTTTTTCCCAGAATTTGTCTTCCTTGTGCCATGCAATTATTTTTTCAGTTGCTGTTTTTCCATCAAGTTCAATCTGCCAGAACGGGACAGGAATGAAAGCCTTGATTTCCTTTTCTCGGTCTGTAACAATCTTTAATGCAGGACCCTGAACTCTTCCTGCGCTTAGAATCTTGAACATGCCTGATTTTTTTATTGCAGATGTTAAAGCTCTGCTAAGGTTTATACCATAAAGCCAGTCAAGCTTATGCCTTGTTTCCCCTGCTTCTGCCTGGCCCCAGTCGAGGTGGTCGTTTGCGTGTTCGTATGCGTTAACAAGATCCGGCTTTGTCAAGGTTGAAAACTTCATCCTTCTTGCATCTTTTTGCTTGCATGCAAATCTTATAATGTTAAGCCCAATAACTTCTCCTTCAATGTCGTAGTCAGTAGCAACAGTAAATTTGTTAGCATTCTTACTTAACTTTTTCAGAATATCAAGATATTTTTTGCTGAATTCAGCGCCTTTGCTCATTTCAGAAGTAGGGACCCATTTTATCTCAAATGTGGGGTATGCAAAGCCCTTTTTCTTCTCTTTTTCAGTAAGGCCGTAAAGGTGGCCGACAGCGCATGCAACAACAATTTCCTTGCCATTGTGTTCCAATTCGTAATAAGGGACTCTATTAACTGATTTTTTTGTTGGTTTACCGTCTGCAAGAGCGTCTGCTATCTTCTTGCTTGCATTTGGCTTTTCAGTAATAATTAACTCATACATTGTTTAATAGTTTAGGATGCTTCTTTAAAAATGTTTGGAATCTATTTGCAATTCTAAAAGTTTATAAATCCGTATAGCCAGTTTAAAGCAAAAGAGGTGTATAATGACATTTGCCCAGAGTTTTAGGGATCTAAAGAGGATTTCAAGAGTGGTCAATGTACTTTTTAGAAATGGCCTGGGCTATTTTATACGTGAATTCAACCTTAAGCTGCATCTTCCATTCTCAAAAAAGCTTGCTATTCATAAGTTCAGAAAGCCTGCAATGCCTGAAGTGATGTTAAGGAAATCCATGGAAGAGCTTGGCGGAAGCTTTGTCAAGCTTGGCCAGCTATTGAGTGTTAGGCCTGATTTAGTGCCTTTTCATTACTGCAAGGAATTCAGCAAGCTTCAGGACAGAGTTGAACCATTTGCCTTTTCAAAAGCAAAGAAAATAATTGAGGATGAACTTGGTCAGCCCATATCAAAGGTTTTCTCAAGCATTGAGAAGCAGCCAATAGGTTCTGCATCAATATCACAAGTGTATGCTGCGAAACTGAAAAATGGCAAGAAGGTTGTTATCAAGGTAAAACGTCCTGGAATAAAAGAAATTTTTGATGCAGACATAGACATAATGGGTTATTTTGCTAGAAGGATGGAGCAAAGCGAAAGGTTTATCCGCTATTCTCCTTCAAAAGTTGTTGAGGAATTTAAAAGGTACACAAAAAAAGAGCTTGACTTTCTTGTAGAGGCATCAAACATACAGAAATTCTGCAAAACATTCAAAGGAGACAGGTCAATAAGAATACCTTCAGTCTACCCACAGCATTCAACATCAAATATGATTATTCTTGAATTTCTTCCAGGGAAAAAGCTTTCAGAGCTTTTGAACAAGAATCAGAAGTTCAACAGAAAAATGGTTGCAAAGCTCATGATTAAGTCAGGGCTTAAAATGGTATTTGAAGATGGATTTTTCCATGCAGACATGCATCCAGGCAACATACTTGTAACAAAAAACGGAATTGGGCTATTGGACTTTGGAATAGTTGGAAGGTTAAAGCCACTGTATAAAAAAGAGGGTTTGAAGCTTTGGGTGGCGCTGATTAATGAGGATACTGATGCCGTAATAAGATCGCTGATGAGAACCGGGAAGGTGACCGGCGATACTGATATTGATTTGTTCAAGAAGGATGTTGAGGATATACTTGATGAGTGGTACGGGAAGGAACTAAAACAGATTAGAATGACTCACATGCTTCACAGGCTTTTTGACTCATGTTTTGACCATAGCATAATTATGCCTCCTGAAATGACACTTTATGCAAAATCATTGATTACCTCAGAAGGCACAGGCATGCAGCTTTATCCATCTTTTAATTTTGCAGTTGAATCTCAGCCATATCTAAAAAAATACATGAAAAGAGATTTCTTTCCAAAAGACATTATGAAGGCGTTTTCAGCAAAATCACAAGAAATAGTTGATTTTATGGGAAAGCTTCCAACTGAAACAATGCACGCGCTTGAAAAGCTGAAGCAGGGAAAGCTGAAGATAGACATTGATGATACTGACATAAAACATCTTGGGATGGAAATTGACAAGAGCAGCAACAGGCTGTCATATTCTCTTGTGATAGCTGCGCTGATAGTTGGCGGAGCATGGACAACTCAAATAGGAGGGCCAGGATTAAGCGGATATCCTTTTGTATCACTATTGTTTTTTATATTAGCTTTTATTTTAGGTCTTGTACTTATGGTTTCAATATATAAAGAAGGAAAAACAAAATACTAAGAGGTGTGAAATAATGAAAAAATCAATAAAAAGAATTGCAAAGCTTGGCCTGAAGGCAGCTTCAATAGTAAAGAAAGAAGCAGTAAAAGAGATGAAAGTGCTTTCAAAAAAGGGTATAATCAGCAAAAATCAGATTGTTGCTCTTGAGAAGAGAATAGTAGCAGAGGGAAAATCAGAAGTAAAAAGATTTGCTGATTTTGTCAAAAAAGAAGTTAAAAAAGAGATTTTGAAGGCAAAGCCGCTTTTGAAAGAACTAAAAGAAGGCGGAAGAAGAGTTGTCAAAAGGTCTGCTCCAAAAGTAAGGAAAGCTGCCAGGAAAGCAGTTAAGGTTGCAAAGAAAGGCATTAAGAGAGCTAAAAAACGGGCAAAGAAGAAAAGGTGAAATATTGAAAAAACTGTTTTTTGCATTATTTTTATTAATTTTAATAGTTCAGACAGTTTATGCCCAAGAAAGTTCAGTGATTCTTAGAGACATAAACACAAATAAGGAAATCACGAATGCTGTTGCAGAAGTGGATATTGCCAGTATGTCTCTGACACAGTATGTTGATGAAGAGAACCTTCTTAGCATTGATGTTGAAAATGGCAAATATTCTATTGTTGTTAAGGTTGACAGGCCTTTTACAGGGGGAAAAGATTATTTCAGAAAGCAGAGCATAACAATAGGGGAAGCTTCAACTTCCAGCATATATCTTTATCCTGTAGGGTCTTTGAGAGGGATTGTAAAAGATGCGTTTGACAATGTTGTTGGAGAGGCAGAGCTAAGGTTTGAATGCATGAATGACATAGGTTCGGAATACCCTGCTGAAACTTCAATGTTTGGCTCTTTTGAGGTCAATTATATGCCTGTAGGTTCGTGCAAGATTTTTGCAAACTTTGGAGAGGCAGTTGGCTTTATAGAAGTGGAAGTAGGCCAGGGGCAGATAGTAACTGCTGATATAATGCTTGACAAAACAATAATTTTTGCAGCAGGAAGCGCAAGACGGGCAGCAGAGGTTATAGCGCTTTTGTTTGTTATTGCAGTTATTGTTTATGCTGCTGTAAAGTATGGGAAGAAGCCTAAGAAGGAGAAAATGGCTAAGGAGCACAGTGGCAAAAAAGTTAGAAGTGAGAAGTCGGAGAAAAAGGAACATGGAACCAGGGCAGAGGATGTTCTCAAGACATTGCACGGCAGGGAAAAGGCAGTTGTTGAATATCTTATGCAGCAAAGCGAAGCAGTTTTGCAGTCGAATGTAAGGCACAACACAGGCGTTCCAAGAACATCATTATCAAGAATTCTAAAGTCATTAGAGGCAAAAAACATATTAAAGGTTAAATCTGTAGGAAAGGTTGTAAAACTTAAATTGACTGACTGGTTTCTGGAAAGAGAGTGAATGGGCATTTTTCAGGCATTTTTTTATAAAATGGGCAGTATTCTGGCTTTCTTTTGGCTTTGATGCCCGCTCAAGCTATTTATATATGCCTTACTTTAAGGGTAGTAAGAAATTCAAATTTACAAAAAAGAATGGTGAAGGAGGAACAAAAAAATGAAAATAAAAAATATCATATTCAGTTTGCTTATGGTGATGATGATGGCAATGAGCGCAGTAAGCGCAATGGCTTCATCAAGTACTTTTTGGGTTAATAGTAATAATCCAAATACGGTATCTATTGATGGAATATCCCACGGGTTTGTTGTTGATAAAGCAGAATCAACACAATATAGCTGTGCTGTAAATATTGACGGCGAAACAGAGCTTTTCCAGACAGGTCAGCCGGAAACAGTGGATGAACTTGATGTTAGGGTTAATTCATTCTATATATCAAATAACCTGGATGGCACTCAAACATATAATTGTGAAATAACTGCTTCAGACGCATATGAATGCGACATGAAAGGAGCTTATGAAGAAGGTGACCAGTTTACATTTGAGGGAGAATATGTTGAAGTAAAAGATATAGATTTAGATGATGAACAGATTGAGTTGAAAGATATAAGGACTGGGATTACTTACCAACAGCTTGATGTTGGAAACACCGCAACTATAGGAAACATAAAAGTAATGCCTATTGCGGTAAGACCAGTAGACGTAAGTGAAGGAAAAGTAATACTATGCATAGATGAAGTAAAAACCCCAGCAAAATACATGCCTCCTTTTGTAGTGGCAGTTGATAATAGAGCTCCTGCAATAGACTCACTGCATGCAGCAGATCTTCTTACAGCACTGCAGTTAGATGGATACCAGTTTTCAACAGTTGGAATGGCCAAGCTTTTCAGCGAAGTTAATGCGCAGATGCTTGGAAACCAGGTGCTTGCTGCAATATACGGAGATGAAGCAGTAGTTATACTTGATAACAATGCACCTGCTGAGGATGAATTGTTTGCGCATAATGTTGAAGCAAAGCTTGAGGGGATGGGCATTAACACAAGGATAGTGCTTGATGCAGATGTTCCAAGCTCGGAACTTATAGACCTATTTGTTGATGAGGATTCTCTTGTAATAACGCAGAACATAGGAGTTTTAACATACCAGTCAATAATGAAAAGTACCCTTTGCGAATTTGTTGATGAAGGAGGGCCATGCAAATATGAGAATGCAATCTATAAGTACAGCAACAGGGCAAACAATATAGTTGCAGTTGTTGAACAGCATACAGGTTCATTTACAAACCAGCAGGCAATTGACGGAATAAATTATGAGATTAACAGATATGAAACATACACTGTTTCTCAGGAGACTCTTGATGGGAATAATGTTTTGAGCTTTTACAAAGGAAGCGGAGTGAATATGGAATTTGTGATTGCATGGACAAGCGGAAATAATATTGTTGGAATAGCTATTGACAACAAAGCAGGAACACTCAATGATGCAGAATTTGACGATGTTTTTGAGGATTCACTTGCAAAGTTTTACTTTGCAAAATATCCATCTGATCTTGAATTTGTGAATGCACCAATTGACTGCACTGACACAGACAATGGAAATGACTATTATTTGAAAGGCCATACAAAAGGATAT
>CAZLVM010000004.1:7643-13696 GCA_964562875.1 uncultured Methanosarcinales archaeon
GCTGCTGATTCTGGAACTAATGTAATACAGTCATCAAAAGTGAATGTTTACATCAAGCCGCCTTACACTACAGCTACAGCAAATACAAAATATCTCATACAGAGGAATTTTGTTGTCAACAGGGAAACTTATTTTGAGCTTGACCTTGGAGATTATGACTACATCTTTACCCAGTCAGGCCATTACACTTTTTTGGTAACTGATGCAGTGACAAATGATGATGACCTGGCTTCAGGAAGGTCAACAAACTCAAATTTCATTAACTTTGTCAAGACTTCGGATTCAGTGCCAGACACAGGATGCACTGACTCAGATGATGGCTATGACATCTATGAGGCAGGACAGGCAAATGGAAGAGAAATAGGAACATCCGATGCCTGCATAGGAAATACTTTGAGAGAAGCAGTGTGCAAGAACGGCCAGGCAACACATGTAGAAGTTGCATGTCCTTCAAGCGCGCCATACTGCAACAAGGGAGCTTGCAGCGCTTCAAGACCAAAGTGCCAGGATACAGACGGCGGAATAAATCCAAGTGTGAAAGGCACTGTAACAGAAGCAAGAACTGCTGATGGTCCAAAGCACACTGACTACTGCCAGGATGCAACCACAAAAAGCTTTATGGAAAGCTGTTCAGGAAGCAACTGCGGACTAAGGGAATATTACTGCCCTTCAACATACACAAATACCATGGCTTATAATGACGTAAAGTGTCCTAACGGATGCAGAGACGGAGTTTGCTACGGATATGAGGATAATGAAATACCTGAAGTTGAAGATGATTGCCATCTTTCTTCATTAAGCCAGTTTGAACTGAATGAAGATAATGTGCTTTCATTTTACACTGTGAATCCCCAGGAAAGCACAATTGACTTTGGAGGAAACCACCAGTATGGCATTGCGCAAGAAACCAAAGTGCAGGTTGTGAAAGATCCTACAACAGACAGCTCATTTGTCATAAGGATGAACAGGTATGAGACCAGCGCACAGGCAAACAGAATGTTTGACATAATCAATACCCAGCACACAAGACAGGTATTGTTTCATGACACCAGACTGGGAGATGAAACCTTTTGCCATGTTTCACCAGATTTTGACGACAGGAATCCTGGAAGATATTATTACATCTGCGGATTCAGGAAAGGCAATGTATACGCTGATGTTCAGGCAACAATTACCACTGATTCACAGCAGAAGGCAATTGACATAATGGAAGTTGTTTATGACAAGGTTAGCCAGTCATCATGCGCTGCACAGGTGCCTCCAACAGTTGTATACGCTCCTGAAGAGAGCCACAGCATGATTGGAAAGATAATCAACGGCAACAAGAACACATACAGCCTAGGCGGGGAAGACTATGAGATAGAGGCTTACCTTGACCCAACAGGCACAGAAGCAAAATTTATTGTTGAAGGAGAGGCAACAGGCGGCCTTGTATCAATGGAAAGTGACCCAGCAGGGCATTATTACCACAAATTTAGCTTTGGAGCAAAAATAGCAGCTCTTGTCTTTGACAACAATGTAATCAAATTTCAGTTTGTTGTTGGAGAAGGCGAGTTTGAAGAGGGAGCTGATGTCTACTACTCTGATGCTGAAGAAGCAGTCGAAATCATTCAAGTTGTTACTCCAAGCGTAAGACCGATTGAAAGAGCAGGAGACTGCGAAGGCCAAGGATGTTTGGCTGACCACTCCTGCCTGTCATTCGGCATTAGAATGATGAGCGGCAGCACGCCGGCATTCTGCGACATTGATGGAAACTTCAAGATACAGAAGGCTGACGAAAAGAGCTGTCAGAACAACTACGAATGCCTAAGCAATGCCTGCGCAAGCGGAAAATGCGTTGACTTTGAGTCAAGGCTCGGAAGCCTTGAACAGGAAGTCAAGGAAACAAAAGGCATTCTAAACTCTTTGTTTGAATGGCTGAGCAGGATTTTCGGCGGGAGATAATTAAGGGCAATAGCCCTTATTTTCTTTCTTTTTATTTCTTTTGGGTTACTTTTAAATAATAGCTCGTGCAATAGCTATAATATATGATTAATGCAAATTTTGAAAAAACATTTATGGAAAAGGATTCTTTTAATTATATCCTTGGCCAGGCTGCTACAAAGCAGCAGATGAAGTCTGCGCTTCTTATGGGAAGGCATGTAATTGTGTCCGGCCCTCCAGGAGTAGGCAAGACTACGCTTGCGAGAAATGTTGCAAATATGCTTCCTGAAGCAAGTGTTAACGACTGTGAATTTCACTGCGACCCTGCAAAGCCATTATGCCCAAGCTGCATTACAAAAAAGAATGCAAAGAAAAAGAAAATAAAAGGGGTTGACAGGTTTATCAGGATACAGGGAAGCCCTGACCTTACAGCAGAGGATTTATTGGGGGATATTGATCCTGTTAAAGCGCTTAAGTTTGGACCGCTTAGCATTGAGGCGTTTACCCCTGGAAAGATTTTTAAGGCAAACAACGGCGTATTATTTTTTGATGAAGTGAACAGGTGTCCTGAAAAGCTGCAGAACGCATTATTGCAGGTTTTGCAGGAAGGGAAAGCAACTATAGGAAGCTATTCAGTTGACCTGCCTGCTAATTTTGTTTTCATAGGAACAATGAATCCTGAAGATACAAGCACTGAAAGACTGTCAGATGTGTTTGCAGACAGGTTTGATGTAGTGAATATGGGCTATCCTGAATCACTAGCTATTGAGAAGCAGATTGTTTCTGAAAAAGGGAACAAGATAGCTGTAAATTTTCCTGAGGATCTTTTATCATTGGCAATACTTTTCGTGAGACTATTAAGGGAAAGCAAAGATTTAGAGAAAAAGCCGTCCGTGAGAGCATCACTTGGGCTCTATGAGCGCGCGCAGGCAAACGCTTTCCTTGACAAAAGGAAAACTGTCACAGCAGATGACATAGCCAAAGCTGTTATATCTGTGCTTAGCCATAGGATTGAGCTTAAGCCGTCTGTGAAATACCTGCAGTCAGCAGAAGAATTTCTGCAAAAGGAGTTCAGGCAGTTTTCAGAAGAGCATGAAGAAGAGCTCGGTAAAGGCGATGGCCTTTGACAGCGAGGATACCGAAGTAAAGGAGATTTCTAAAGCCGAAGAGGCAGAAGGCAAGCTTGCTTCGCAGTTTGATGAAGACAAGCTGATGAAGTCTGTTTTGAGCAATGACAAGCAGACAATAGATGACGGCAAGCTAATTGCCGAGTCAATCAACCAGGGAATTTCAGCATTTACACCTGATCTTGCATTTGAAAACATAACAAAAAATTTTACAATCGCAAAACAGCTTTACGGAGAAAAGCTGATAAGGCTTTTAGCAGGATACAATCCAAATTACATTGCAAAAAATCTGGGTATTCCAGAATTCCAAAAGGAACTGAAAACATCAATTGCAAAAAACATTGAAGAGCTAAAAGACAGGAAGATACTTGACAAGGGCGGGAGAATAACAGAAAAGGGAATTGAGCTTGCCTCGCTGATTCTTTACACAGAAGAGCTTGACCATATTCTGCCGAAAGGAGTTTTGGGAAGCAAGATTCACAAAAAGGCATCCCATTACGGAGACAAAGAAGATTACAGGGACTATAAAAAAGGAGACAGGTACAAGGATTTTGCAGTGCGAAGATCTGTGAGAAAAGCGATAAGAAGAGGACATACATCAATAGAGGTAAATGATTTACAGACATATGTAAGACAGAGCAAAGGCAGCATCTATGTAGTTTACGGGCTTGATGCTTCAGGAAGCATGAAAGGAAAGAAAATAGAAATGGCAAAAAAAGCAGGCATTGCGCTTGCGTACAAGGCCATTTCTGAAAAAGACAAGGTAGGGATGGTCGTGTTTGGGTCTGAAGTCAAGGATTTTGTTGCGCCTACAAGAGACTTTCCATTTTTACTGAGGGAAATAACAAAAGTCAGGGCGTCAAGGCAGACAGAGTTTACTCAAATGATAAAAAAAGCAATTGAGATATTTCCAAGGGAAAAGGCAACAAAGCATCTAATACTTTTGACAGATGCGCTTCCTACTGTGGGAGACAAGCCGGAAGAAGAGACTTTGAAAGCTGTTTCAGCTGCAAGAAGCAACGGCATAACTGTTTCAATTGTCGGAATAAACCTGGACAGGCAGGGAAAGCAGATGGCAGAAAAGATTGCGCAGATGGGCGAGGGAAGAGTATATGTTGTAAAGAATATAGAAAATGTTGACAAGATAATTCTGGAAGATTATTATTCTGTTATTTAGGCAGGTATTTTTTGCTTTGCAGCTTTATTTTTATAAGGAAGTTCTGGAAATCTTATTTTGGAATTTTCCATGCTCCATAATTGGATTGAGTTTATGTCCCCCACTATTAGAACACTGTTTTCGAGTGTAGGTCCTATTGTCAAGCTTTTTGGGAGCAAAACAAATCTTGAGGAATCCAATGTGAATTCTGCTGGGTCCCATCCTTCAAAATAATCTGTAGGGTCGTGTTTCCTGCAGTAATCATCATAAAGCTCAACATGAGGGGTATCCCAGGGTATTGTAAAACCGTAAAGCCTGAAAGGAGGGTCTCCGTTCCTTTCCTGAAGCTGCTGATACATTTTCTTTGGCAGAATGAAGCCCCCATTAGAATAAATTTTCCTTCTTTCCTGCCAAAATAAATATGTTACCATAACAAATGTTATAGGCTGGCTATTTAAAAAGATTATACATTTCCCTAAACTTTATAAATAAGTAGAGCTATTTCGAGAATATGAAAATCCTAACGTTCGTTGACCTGCACGGCAGCTTAACAGCATTGAAAAAACTCCAGGACCTTTTTGAAAAGGAAAAACCGGATATTATTATATGCCCAGGCGATATATCTATTTTTGAGCAGAACATTAACTATTTGGCAGGCAGAATCGCAAAATTCAATAAGCCAACATTAATGCTGCACGGCAATCATGAGGATGCATCATCAATGAGAAAGGTATGCTCAAAATATGACAATCTGATTTTTATGCACGGACAGGCAAAAGTTATTGACGGCGTGCTGTTTCTTGGATGGGGCGGCGGCGGATTTTCAATAAAAGATGAGATGTTTGAAAAAAAGCAAAAGATGTTTGAGAAAATAATGAAAGATTATGACAAGGTTGTTCTTCTGACGCATGCACCTCCTTACGGGACAAAGCTTGATAAGATAATAGATGAGAACTGCGGGAACAAGAGCATAAGGAATTTCATAAAAAAGCACAAAAACATAGTGCTTGCTATTTGCGGGCATCTTCATGAGAATTCCGGCAAGGAAGACAAGATTGCAAATATCAGGGTTGTGAATCCAGGGCCGTTTGGCAAGGTATTTACCATATGAAAGGCTACAAATCAGACACAATAAAATTCTATGATGAGAATGCTGAGAAAAGGGCAGGAATGTACAAGTCTTTTATGAGCCTGAAAAAAAGAAAAGAGTTTAAGGAATTTGTTGAGCTTGTCCCAGGAAAGAAAATTCTTGACCTTGGCTGCGGAGGAGGAGACCATGCGCTTTTTTTTGAGGGATGCGGGCTTAATGTTAAGTGCATAGACCTTTCAAAGAAAATGGTTGAAATCTGCAAGAAAAAAGGCCTTAAGGCAGAAGTCACGGATATTGAAAAACTTAAATTCAAGGATGATTCTTTTCACGGCATATAGGCTGTGACTTCCCTTCTTCACATACCCAAGAAAAAAATACCAAATGTTGTATGCAATCTAAGCAGAATTCTGAAGAAAAGAGGTATAATGCATGTTTGCCTGAAAGAAGGAGACGGCGAAGGTTTTATCGGGGACAAATCGGGCAGGAGATTTTTTTCTTACTGGAAAGGTGATGAGATGATTAACGCTTTTGTCAGCTATTTTAAGCTTGTTGACTTCTGGAAGCGCAAAGAAAGAGGCATAACTTTTATGAGCGCTTTTTTCAGGAACAACAAGTAATGTGTTTACATTTTCTTTCATTCAGTCAGTGCACTCAAAATTCATAATTCTTTTTTGAATGCTGACATTCTTAGTAAATGCTTCACATTTCCTAGCACCAACTAAAGTTGGTTCTCCGACGGAGCTGCTCAAAAATAATA
>CAZLVM010000005.1:0-13352 GCA_964562875.1 uncultured Methanosarcinales archaeon
GCTATTTTTTAGCTTCAATTTCTTTCATGCAGTCTGCTATGAAAGTGTCTATCTTTTGCGCTCCAAGAACTTTGTTGTCTCTTGTTCTTATGTTGATTGTCTTTGATTCCAGTTCCTTGTCTCCGACAACGAGAATATAATTTACTTTTGCAAGCTGGGCTTCCCTTATCTTTTTGTTCATGGTAATTGCCCTTGTGTCAATCTCCACTCTTAATCCTGCATTCTTCAGTTCATCAACAACAGTTTCAGCATACTTATTTTGCCTGTCAGTTATTGTCAGCACTCTTGCCTGAACTGGTGAAATCCACATAGGGAATTTTCCGGCATAATGCTCAATAAGTATTCCCAAAAACCTCTCAATAGAACCGTATATTGCGCGGTGAAGCATGACCGGTCTGTGCTTTGACCCGTCACTTCCTTCATATGTCAGGTCAAACTTTTCTGGCATTGAAAAATCAAGCTGTATTGTTCCGCACTGCCATGTCCTTCCTATCGCATCCTTTAGATGATAGTCTATCTTTGGCCCGTAGAAAGCTCCGTCTCCTGGGTTAATCTTAAATTTCATTTTCTTCTTTTCAAGAGCATCTTTCAAAATTGATTCAGCCTTGTCCCAAATTTCCTTGCTTCCCATTGCCTTTTCAGGCATCGTGCTTAATTCGCAGTGATATTCAAATCCAAATGTTTTGTAAACTTCATCAACTAAATTTATCAGTTCAATTATCTGCTCCTGCAGCTGTTCTTCCATGCAGAATACGTGCGCATCATCCTGTGTGAATGCTCTAACTCTAAAAAGCCCTGATAAAACTCCTGAAAGCTCGTGCCTGTGAACAAGCCCGAACTCTCCTGCCTTTATTGGCAGTTCTCTGTAGGAATGCGATCTTGATTTGTAAACAAGAAGGTTGCCGGGGCAGTTCATTGGCTTTACAGCGTAATCACCCTCATCAATCTTTGTAAAGTACATATTTTCCTTGTAATGGTCCCAATGGCCTGACTGCAGCCACAGCGACTTGTTAAGTATAATTGGAGTTTTGTTTTCCTGATACCCAAGCTTTCTCATCTTGCCTCTCATGAATTCAACAAGAGTGTTCCATACAAATGTCCCTTTATGGTGGAAGAAGGGCATTCCTGGAGCTTCTTCATGTATTGAGAAAAGCTCCATTTCCTTTCCAATCTTTCTGTGGTCCCTCTTTTCTGCTTCCTCAACCAGCCGAAGATGCTCTTTCAGCTCGTCTTTTGACGGGAATACTATTCCGTAGACTCTTTGGAGCGAAGCATTGTCTGACTTTCCCTTCCAGTATGCGCTTGATATTTTTGTAAGCTTGAATGCCTTGCACAGTCCTGTTTTCTCGACATGGGGTCCTCTGCATAAATCCACAAAGTCCCCGCATTTGTATGCAGTTAATTTGCCTTTTTCAGCAATAATATCTTTAATTAGCTCAAGCTTGTACTTGTTTCCTGCAAACATTTTATTTGCTTCTTTCTCATCAAGCTCAATCTTTTCAAAAGGATAGTTTTTCTTGCAAATTTCATATATTCTTCTTTCTATCTTTTCCAAATCCTCTGGCGTGAAAGGAACTTTCTTGTCAAAGTCATAATAGAATCCTTCTTTTACAGCAGGCCCAATTGTAGGCTTTGCATCAGGGAACAATTCTGTTACAGCATAAGCTAGTATGTGCGCTGTTGAATGCCTTAATGTTTCAATATTTTCGGTTTTAGCCATTTGTAATCCCTGAATATGGGTTTCAGTTTGGGGTTTAAATATTTTTGCTAAAACTTTTTTATATTAGCTGGGCTTTCATATCATAAAATGGAGACTCTTAATGGCATGGTAGTGCCAATAATAACACCTCTTACGCCTGATTTAAGGCTGGACAAGGATGCGCTAGTAAGGCATTTGAAAAGGCTGGAATCCCTTTGGGTTGAATCAGTCATAGTTCTTGGAATGACAGGCGAATGCCTTACTCTTGATATGGATGTAAAAAAGGACGTCATTTTTAATACGCTTGCTGCTTTTGATGGCAATGTTCTTGTGGGTATAGGGGATAAAAATGCTGATAATTCAGTTGCTATTGCAGCTTATGCAAAAGAGCTTGACGCAACAGGAATACTTGTTCCTCCTGCTTATGATGGAGATGGCTCAGGAATATCCATGGCAAAACATTACAAGAAAGTTGCCGGTCAGTGTGAGGGCATGCACAGGATGATTTACCATAATCCTCATGTTTTTCCGGGAATTCATCTTGATTTTTTCAGGGAGAATGCCAGAAGCTTTGATTCTGTAAAGGACAGTTCTGGGGATCCTGTATATTTTGGGCAGCTCCTTGGGTTTAGGGAATATGTAAATGAATGCAATAAGTTTGGTGTTTTTCAGGGGGATGAAAAATTACTTTGGCTGAGCATGGAACAGGGTGCTGATGGCTATGTGTCAAGTACTGCAAATGTAAATCCTCATGCATGCAGGACTGCGTGGACAAGCATAGAATGCCAGGCAGAGCTTAGTGAAATGCATGACACAATTTATCCTGGGGGAAAAATGTCCAGGGGATTAAATATGCGCTTAGCGGCATTGACTTGTGCAGCCCAACGCACACTCTCGAAGCAGACCTCACACCAGAAGAAAAGGCAGCGATAGACAAAGACCTTGTAACTCTTCTTGAGATTCCGTCGCCATAACTTATATATACTTCAAACTATATCTTCTAAAATATAATTATTTAAATAGATTTAGTATACAAAAAGGTATACTAACAAACAGAATAACATGATAGGCAGTGAATGTATCCAGTGGATAAAAAAGGAGAATCTTTACGAACTTGCAGAAAAGCATTATACAGGTGTAAAAAAGGTTTTTACACAATGCTTGAAAGTCAAGAAAGGGGATAATGTTCTAATAATTGGAGACACCGGCTTAAAACAAAATAATCTTTCTGCAGTTCTTGCTCTTTGCTATTATCTTTACTGCAAGAAAAAAGGAGTAAAGGTTGAGATGGTTCTCCAGGAAAGCAAGGCTCTGGGGGAGCCTGCAGACATTGATGTTGTAAATTATCTGAAAAATCTCAAGGAAAATAGCGTCATAATGCTGTCACTTTCAAACAGGTTTGGAAAGCTCAACAGCATAAAGAGCTTTAGAAAGTTCTGCAGGCAGAACGGCCATCGATTTACATCAACAGTAAGTCTTGGATATATTCCCACTGAATACGTTACTCAGGTTATATCAACAATAAACATAAACTACAGGGAGCTAAGGAGAAGGCTTGCTAAGGTTATTGAGCTTTTAGAAGGTGCTAAGGAAGTAAAGATTGTAACTGACAGCGGGACAGACCTGGTATTTAATGTTGACGGCAGGCAGGCAATAGCTTCAGGCGGGGATTTCAGTGAGCCGGGCACAGGGGGAAACATACCTTCTGGAGAGGTTTACATCGCTCCAGTTGAAGGGACTGCCAACGGAACTTTGGTTATTGACGCGAGCTCAAGAAACAGGCACAAGACAGAGCTGATACGTGAACCAATCATCATAAAAATAAGAAAAGGCAGGATTCTAAGCATTAAGGGAGAAGTTGAGGCGGATTTGCTGAAAGAAAGCTTTGACTGGGCAAGAGAAAGGGCAAAATACCCTGACAGGGTTGACCATCTCTGTGAGCTTGGAATAGGCATGAACAAACATGCAAAAGTTATCGGAACAACAATCATAGACGAGAAAGCAAGAGGCACGGCTCATATTGCATTCGGCTCAAACTACTGGTTTGGCGGGACAGTAAGGACCATAATCCATCTTGACCAGGTCTTCCGAGACCCTGCAATTTATGTTGACGGAATAAGGCTTCCGCTGTAATCTTTATTAATAGCTTATTATTTCTTATAGTCATGGAAATTTTAACAGTTATTCCAACATGGCTTGACCGCCACGTTAGAAGATATAATATATCAGAGGACTCAAACCTTCCGCCTGAAGTTTTAAGAAATGCTTTTACAGGATGCAGCAATGTCGAGGGGTTTGTTTATGACCATTACTTCTTTTTTCCAAAAACAGACGATACAGTTGATGTAACAATTGAATACTGCATGCATATCCCTCTTAAGCCGGAAAACTATGGATTTCCTGATGGAAGAATGGTGGGAATTAAACCAAGGCGAAGAAAGCTTGAGCTTTCAGACATGGCACGAGATGAATATGAGTCCCTTCTAAAAAAAAGGCAGGTCCCTGCAAACAAATTATTTGAGTCGGCAGGATTCATAATAAATGATTCAATGGAGTATGACTTTGAGAGCCTTTGGTGGGGTGCGCGAGTGTTCTTTTTTGAAAATAACCGTGGAAATGAAGTAAAAACTGAAAGGCAGCTTCGAGAATTTAAGGCAGAGACAGAAGATTGCAGCTACACTCCAACAGGGAGAGAAGTAACAAAGGGCATTTGTGTAACTGCAGGAAGTTATATTAGGTTTTTGCTCCGCTCTCTGAACATGGAAGACAGAATCGCATTTACTCATGTGACTGCGCAAACTAATGATATTGTTTCCCATGACACAACTCTTGTCTTTGATAGGGGAACTGGGCACTGGGCTGTAATAAACTCAAAAAGCCCGCTAAAGCCTTACAACCTTGTTCCTTTTGAAAAGCTTGAAGAGCTTGGGCGCCCCTATGCAGCCTAAACGCAACAATTAAATACCCTCTTTCTAATTTTATTCTTATGAAGCAGGTAATTGTAGTAAGGGAAGATTTGAAGCTTTCAAAGGGGAAGCTGGCTGCCCAGGTTAGCCATGCATCTGTTGAGTGCTTGCTCCGTTCTCACAAGGATGATGTAACCAAATGGCGGGGGGAAGGAATGAAGAAAGTTGTTCTAAAAATAGAAGACATTAAAACTCTCCACAAACTTCATCAGGATGCAAAAGACCTTGGCTTGATATCATGCGTTATCACAGACGCAGGAAGAACAGAAGTAATGCCTGGGACAGTAACCTGCATGGGAATTGGGCCGGACAAGGACGAGAAAATAGACAAAGTGACAGGCGATTTGAAGCCGCTTTAATGTCTAATTCAGTGATTACACAAATATATAAACTAAATTAATTTATTTCTGAAAATGGGAAACCCAAATGTATATGTTCCAATAACCGGACCTGATAATTCCACTGCAATTCAAGATATATCTGCAGCAGTTTTTAACAAGGCAGTATCGGGAATAGAAATAAGATATGACATGTTCAAGGAGGAGCCTGATATTGGAGAGCTAATGAATCATGCTCAGGACAGGGCAAACCCTATCCCTGTAATGTTTACAAATATGAGAGTTGGAGAGCTCCCTAAAGATAAGGGAGGCTTCCCTGGAACTGATGATGAATGGGTAGCTATTCATGACCATGTTGCCGGGCTTGACTTAAGGCCGGAATATATCAGCGTTGGGGCAGGCTATTCAGGTATTATGGTTGGAAGGAAGCATGATGACATAAGTTATATTCTCTCACACCATTGGTGGGACAAAAGCCCTTCAATGAATTCCCTTGCTTGGACATTCGAAGAGCCAGACCCTCTATATTCAGATGTTGTCAAGATAGCTGCAATGGCGAAAACTCCTGGAGATGCTAAGATAATGTTTGAGTTTCTTGACAGGCCCTTGTTACACCAAAATTATATGGGTAGGGAAGACCAAAGGAAAAGAATACTTCTTCCAATGGGGCGGTATGGTGTTTGGATGAGGGTAATAGGGTGCGACTATGGAAATCTGCTTACATTTGCAGCTCTTAGCCCGGCAAAAGTAAGCGGCCCAGGACAGCCAACCATCGATGAGCTCGTGGAAGCAAGAAGGCTCATGCAGATGCCAACTGGACTTGAAGATTTCTGAATTTCCATAATTCTTTTGCCAAATTTATATTCTCAGCAAAACATTTTCATTTTTTCCATAACAATTCTATTCTCGCCAAAATACTGCCGTGTTTTCTGCAGAAAGCGTGATTAAAACTCTTCCCGCAGCTATTTCTGAGGTGATTGCTAATGGGCTTCATGAAAAAGACCAGCGGGTACATGATGCTTGCATCGTTCATACTTTATGGAGGATGCGACCATGCTTTGGACAAGTATCTGAAGGAGCAGTATTCTGAGAGAGCAATCCGGGTAAGGAAAGCAGCGCTTGGAGTTATAGAAGACAAAATATCCGGCGCAATCGCCTCTATGGAGGAAAAAATGTCTGAACTTGAAAAAGAAACTGTGGAGGATGGTAAAAATGATAGAATCAGGGAATAACGGCAATGGATTTCAGTTCCGTTCTGATGCCGGCGCAAAAATATACGGCAGAGTAATGAAGACAAGCACTGGCAACAGGCTTGCAAGCTATAGCGGAATTGACTACGAAAGGAATTTTAACGCAACGCACGCACTAAAACAGGACATTGATGCATTATGCGATTCAATGTTGATGGGTGAGGGGGAAACATTTGCAGATACATACACTTTTCCTGAAAAAGCAGTAGTGTATTTTTCAGGAATAAGCGACACTTCTTTTGAAAGCGCAGTGCAGTGGGCAAATGTAAGGGCAAAAAAGAGGCTTGAAAAAAGAAAGACAATGGAAGTTGATGCAAAGCTTGAGGGCTTGGTGGGTCATTGCACAAGATTGACATCAAACTGCGATGCAGTTCTTGCAGAGCTGGATGAAAGGATAGACACTGTTACCCATGATTTTTACTCTGGAATTGAAAGGGCTAGAAATCTCAAGACAGTTCTTGCAGAATACGAGGGAAGGATTGAAGAAATAGGGGATGGCATGCCTGAATGCACAGAAAAGGAATATCGGAAGCGCCTGGAACTTCAAAGAGAGCTTAGCGGATTAAAAAGAGACCAGGCAGGTGTTGTTGCAGAGCTTGATGATGCAACTTTCAAAGTGCAGATGGGCAAAAAAGAGCTTGACGAGCTTGACAATACTGCATCGTACCTTGCAGCTGTAAGGGCAAACAACATAAAATCAGAGCAGAGATTCAGCTACCTTCTTGCTCAGGCAAGGAGAAAGCAGTACAACCTTTCCCCTTTAATCATCGACGCTGAAGCTCTTGTTGATGGGGACAACCTTGCAAAGGAGCAGGGCAGGACGGATGCAATCTATTCAAAGGTTATGAACAAGGTTGTTGAATTAATCACAGCAACATTCGGGACACAGGTTCCTCCCTCAAAAAGCGCTGTAAAAGAATTCATGAAAATGAGGAAGGACGAGATTGAACGGGTAAAAAAAGAGTTTGAGGGGCTCTTTAGCATTGAGCAGGAAAGGCTTGACCGCCTTTTGGCCTAGTGAAAATGTGGAAATCCGGAATTATGCAGGGCTGGCAGGAGGACAAAGAGACTTTAGACCATTTTGTTGAGCGCGAGATGCCTGACTTTGAGTCATTTATTGCCGACTCAGCAGGGCTGCCGGGGGAGGATAGGGAAGAAATCCTCGGCAGCTTTGCTGCAAAGCTCGACGGGCTTATTGCAGTCCACAAAAAATGGGCTGGCTACAGGACTTTGCAGAAGAAAATGGATGAGAGCGCTGCAAAGATATCTGCATTAAGGCGTGATTTAAACCTGTGCGCTGAAGGAAAACCAGTTAGAAAGTTGCTTCCGTCTCCTGAAAAAGATCCTGTTTCAATTCTTATGAAATATTACAGGGGGAAAGGAGTTGTCGGAGAAGAAGAGCTTTGCATACTTCAAACACTGTGCGCATCAAGCAGCATTCATTTTGGGATAGAGGGGCCTTCAGGCTCTGGAAAGACATTTGCTGTCGAGGCTTTGCTGAATCTTTTGCCAAGGAATTCTGTTTTCAAGATAGGAGTTTGCTCTGATACTGCTGTATACTATCAGGCAGAAAGCATAAACGACTGCAAGTTCATCTACATACCTGAACTGCAGAAGGCAATGAGGAATATGCATACGACTGTTGAATTCATTAAAGACATTTCAGAAGGCAGAAGCTCCACAAGGCATGTTAATGTCGGAAAGCAGACAAAGGAGTATACTATTGATGCAGGAAAAACAGTAATCTACACTTTGGCTGATGAGAATGGGTATGCAAAGGACATGGAGACTGCAAGAAGAGTTGTTGCGTTAAGGACAAATACATCTGAAGAGCATGTTAAGGGGATATTAAGAGGAAAGACCTGCAGCAGGTTTGAAGACGAGAAACAGACAATAAACGAGGCAGAGATGGCATTCCTAAAAATGCACATGGCAAAACTTATCTCTTCTGATAAGCCTTCTACAAAAGACCCTTTTGCAGAGTACATGGCTCAGTACATGCCTGCCCTTCCAGTTTCTGCAAGTTTTGTTGAGCATTATTATCTGATGCTTGATGCATACGCAAGGTTTAATTCATCAAAAAGAGTTAGAAAAGGAGATATTCTTTTCCTTAACATTGAAGACCATTACATGGTTGATCAGCTTTACAGGGCAACTTTCTGCAAGAATCTTGAGGATATGGCTAAGGGATATTTTAGGGAGCATGATGAAATAGTTGCCAAGGCAAAGGAAGCTTCAGAAACCAAGATTGACTGGGCAGGCTGCTGGAGCCACGGCCTTGTAAAGATGAGGAATGCATTTCCTGGAATTGCTGACGAGTGGGAGGCTGCGCAAAAGGAAAGCAGCACAGTCTGCATTTACAATCCTTTGAACAGTGAAAGAATAGAAATACTCGGGGAAGAAAAGCCAAAATCCCCTATTGCAGACCTTGCCTGTCTGGGCATGATAGGCGCTTTATACCTCTCAAGCATGTTCCCTTTGTAACCCCTTTCAAGTAGTTAAAAAATAGAAACATTTATATACTAGTAATACCTATATTCTCTATAGAGTGAGTAAAGATACAATGGAAAACACAACTGAATCTAAAGCGCCGTATTCTTTCTTAGGTGTACATATAGGCTCTGCATTTTACACAGATGAGATTGGCAAGCTTTGGGACATGGCATGCGCGAGAAATCTTATTGATAAGCTTGACACTCTGAACATGATAAAGAGCCTAAAGAGGATAGATAGGGAATTTGAGCAGTTTGAAGCACAGGTACATTCTGAAGAAACAAAAGAAAGAATTCACAAAAGAGCTGGTGCCCAGGCCGAAAGAGCCGGCTGGCTTGAGGAAGCGCTTCTGTTGCAGGAAGAGTCAGCTGCAGCGATAAGAGACCACGCAATCCCTCTTCTTGGCATTGATCCGAAGAAATCATATTTTGATATGGAAAACGAAGACACAGGATTCATCATTTTTGCAAAAGAGAAAAAAGTGCATAAGGTTGACGTGGGACTAGTGGATATGCCTGAAGTGTATGATAGCATGGTAAAGAAAATTACTGAAACAATGTCCCAGGGCGATGCAGATAACCTTGCTCAGTATGGCGTTTCTGATTCTGACACTATTTTTATAGACCCTAAATCAGGTAACAGCTGTGCTGTCAGGACAAGGACAGTTGGCGCAAAAGGGGGGCTTATTGCGGATGTCAACAAGCTTAATGTGGAAATCTATTCGGAAGACATGAGTGAAGGCGTCGGAATTATACTAAAGTCAAACAGTGGCTGGGAAATGACAGCTAGGGAATCAGCAATGCTTAACGGAATAAGGAATGACCCAGAGCTTGTAGAGCTTGGAGTTACATCACCAAAGGTTTATGGCCATTCAATGAGAGCAATGTCCATGACCATGGCATCAGGATGCGTTTCTGTAGAAGATCTCCCTGAAGAGAAAAGAAGCGAGCTAATTCAAAGAATAACAAAAGCTACAGGAATAATTGAGAAAAACACTCCAGAATACCTTTCAGGTGTTGTTATTGACGAGCAAAAGGTTTATGGTGAATGTCAGGCAGAAACCAAGCCAAAGGCTTCGGAAGCAATAGCAGGACTTGACAAAAGAATTAATGATGAGTCAAGGGACCCGGAGCAAAGAGAACATTCAAGAAAAAGAAAAGCTGTACTGGAATGTGCAGTAAGTATTATTGATGAAAAGTTAATGGTTGCAAAGCCTGCTATGAATGCCCATGATTATTTTGCAGAAAGCTTTTGGCAGAGAGCAATACCTGTTTTTGATGCAATGGTTGGCTTTGGGGATGCTCATGAGCTGACAATTGGAGATTTGAGTAGGAAAGGAATGTTTAACACAGCTCTTTCGGACTCAAGGTTCAGCAACTGGCTTTACCATGAAGACACAGACACTTTGTATAAAATAGACGAGAACGCTCCAGCAATGGGGAGCAGATACAGTTTCATAGCAAGAGTTGCAGACACATCAGAAGCAATACCTGAAGAGGCAAGGGATGCAATGCTTGAAGGAATGCTTGACGGCAATGACACAATGCAGGACGCTTTCATGTCGCTGTACATAACAAACCTTCAGACAGCATTCTTCAACAAGAAAAGGTGCGACAAGGACCCATCGCCTGAAAACAGCTTCCACGGAATGATGAGGGCCAGGCTAAGGAGAGCAAAAGGCTATGTCAGCAGAATTGGCGATGCAAAGCTTGAGGAAGAGTTCAAGGCAGGGCTAATGGCTAATTTCGGTGAAGAAGTTTACTCGGATGTTTACAACAGCACGCCAAGCATAGGTGATGATGACAAATATGCAAGCCTTCCAAGGTCTGCGTAATAATAAAGAACTACATTCTCATTTCCTTTTGATTTTGAAATTTCATTCTTGATTTCCCTATCCAGTTTTTTCAGTTCTCTCTGTGATTTGTTGAGCATTTCAAGGTCTTTCTTGTAAAACCCATTGTATATATTGTCAAACTCATTTACAATCCTGTTGAACAGCTTTATTCTTGTTCCCATCTTCAATGATTTCATTTTTGAAATCTCGTCATACATGTGTTTTATGTTGTGCTGGATTAGCAATAAATAAACATAAAGCCCCCAGTAGAAGTTTGCTCTTTCTTCTGTAAACCTTTTCTTTGAGACATTTCTCCTGCAGAAATTGTCATACTGGCTGACTTTTTGTGAAATCTGCTTAATTCTGTCAAGGCTTTTGAACTTTCCATCTGCAAAATCCTTTCCAACCTGCTCCATTGATTCTTTTATTAGCAAGAACATTCTTCTTAGAAGCACATCCTGTTTTTCAGCGCTTGGTTCTGCAACATTTTCAAGAATAACATAGTCTTTGCCTTCTTCAACTGCTTCAAATCCAAGAAGAAAATTTTCTGCTGCATCAATTATGAGATTTTTCTGCTTGCCTGTCTGAAAAATAACTTTTATTTTGTCATATCCAAGCCGGTATAGGTCGTTGAGGTTTATTCGGATAAAAGGCTCGCTGTCTGAGTTAATTTTGAGTTCTGTCTCTTTTTTCTTTGTGATTCCTTCTGACTGTATAATGATTCCTTCCTTTTCTTCCTGCACATCAATCTCAAGGCTTTCGTTAATGCCGTGCTCTTTCACCCATTTTATTGGCAGGGTAACTGTATAAGAGTCTCTCTGTTTGATTACTTTTCTTTTCATGCACTGTATTATGCATAGCTGATATTTAAATCTTTCTAAAAACATAGTTAGCATATGTTTCATATGCAAAACATATATATCTACTGCCAACCATCAAACTACTAACAAGTGACAAAAGAATAATAGTCACATAAAATTCAAGGTGAGAAAAAATGAAAGACAATCCAAATGAAACAAAGAAGGTTGAACTGCCTTCAATAAATTCAACCAATCATTACGGTCCTCTAACAGGCGAAGAGCTGTTTGCAGAGGCATGCAGGCAGGGAGTTCTTGACGGCTCAATGAAGCCCGCTTACGAGACATTGGAGCAGGGTGTTTTATACACTTTTGAGGAAGGCATGAAAAGCATGTCACAATGGGTTTCTGTTGTTGAATCGCAGTACAAAGGAAATGATGTATATGCTGTTGTAGAAATGACAAGCGCGCCTTTTGTTCCAAGAAAGCTCGCGCATGAAATTGTAACGGGCACACTTGACGATGCAATAAAGTCAGCACAGGCAATGGAAGACTTCAACTACGCACGCGATGACGGCGGAGAAAGAAGAGTTAGGAGAATAGAATAAATGAAAATTTGCAAACAACTTAACAGAGGAGGAATAAAATGATTGGAAAAATATTGTGCATGCTGGACATACTGCCAGTTCACTGGGATGAGAAAAAGGAATTCGACTACAATGGAACTCTTACAGAGACAGGAATAGAGCTTAGCGATGACAAGAGTCGGGTTCAGAAGGTATATTTTTTGCCGGATGTTCTGAAGGGAAAGCACGGCTGGGAAATTTACCAACCACAACAGGAAGGATGGCAAGCAACTTTCAGAAACGAATCAGTTTCTGCAGAGCAGTCATCTGAAATAGAGGCTTTGGTCAAGGAGCAGTTTCCAGGCCATGCAGACAAGATTAGGCTTGAAAAGCCAAACAAGGAGTGAGGAGGAAAAAAATGGCATATGATTTTAAGGAAAGCAACAGCACGCATTTCAACAAGGGAGCACCAGGTTCTTTTGAGGAAATGCTGCAAAAGATGATAAAGCCGGTTATGACAGACGCAAGGAAAAGGATGCTCAAGCAGGAAGACACTTTCTTCGGCTTCATCGCAGCTCCAAGCGTAGACTCAATGGACAGGCTTAACGATCTGATAGGGCATGCAAGCCTTTCAGAGCTTCAGGAAAACCTTGTTGGTTCAGAGTTCCCACAGGAAAGCATAAGGGGAACAGGCTGCTACTTTCTGAAGGAAGATGAGCTTGCATCAGGAGTGATTCAGGTGACTGCAAGAGTCGGCGACTATTTGGGATTTATCTCAATGAGAAACCCTGGTAAGCCAAAGCAGAAGTATTCCCTCGGGAGGACTTCAAGGGCATTGGGAACGCCGGTCTTTACCTCAGCCAACGGGGGGCCTGTGATTATATCAGGAGAGACATCAATAGATGTTGTTCCGGGAAGGCTTCACCTTGGATATGACGGCACAGACGCGCAGGCATTGAGAATCAATGACGAGAACTCAAAGGACCACCACATGCAGCTTAGGCTGACAGGAAGGTACAGGAGGCCTTCAGTTCAGGCAGGACCCTGTTACGCAAATTCAAGGGGAGCCTCAAACGGCCCTACCTATCACAGCGACTATGTGGCTGACTCAACAGAGTGGACTGATGCAAAGGACCCAAAGTTTTTCTACGATCTTGATGTCAAGATTGTAGGGACAAGAAGGTAATTTTTTATTTTTTTGTTTTTTTATTTTTAGAAATCAGCATGTTCTTTCTCTCCGAAGCACAACATTTAAAAACAAATTAAGAATTTTAATTATACAACGGGCTCATAGCTCAGTCTGGCTAGAGCGTCCGGCTCTTAATCTTAAATCATTTAGGAGCAACCGGAAGGTCGGGGGTCCAAATCCCTCTGGGCCCATGAACAAAGTGAATGGGGCTAGAGTTTTC
>CAZLVM010000006.1:0-5220 GCA_964562875.1 uncultured Methanosarcinales archaeon
GCCGGGACTTTCATCCGCAGTCGCGCCCATTGCGACCCACGTTTTTGAACCCGGGTCGAAGCCTTGCTGTGGTTTTCCCTCGACAGGGCTTCATGATAGGCCGCTACACTACCAGGGCATATGATTTGTATGATAGCAATCTGCCTATAGAGTTTTTTTCACTCATAGAACAGATTGGCGCGCCATCCTCTGAAGAATTCCGAGTTTGTTTAAAAAGGTTTCGCTTTATTTGGCCTATTTGGTATATACTAGGGTCGAATTGGTTATGCCATGTTTTTTGGAGGCATGTCACTTTCAACAGATTTTGAAAGTTTTTCAATTTCATCATTAAGCTTATCGATCTTTTTATTCCTTACAATCTTTGTTGTATTTTCCGGCTTGAATCCTTTTCTTGCAGCCTTTTCAATTATTTTAATTTCAGGGACGCCAGCAGCAAGCATCCTCCCTACAAAAGCTTCTGCAGAAAATGCATTCTTTAGGAATACTGTTGTTTTTGTTGCTAGCATTGATGCACCAAGAATTGCAATAATAAAAGCAGTTAATACTCCCAAGGAGATGCCTCTATATTTTGCTGTTTTCTTAACGCCTTCCATAAACTTGCTTGGCTCTTTTGGTTCTACTGGCGCTTTTGGATGAGTTATGATTGAAGAAGGAATTTCTTTTTCAGGCTCTTTTTCCATTACGCAATTTTTGACTTCAGGGGGTTTCATTTCTGTTGTTCCGCAGTCGTCCCAGTCAGCGCATTTTCTTACCTGCTTTGAATCAGAGCAATCGCTCCATTCGTCGCATACCCAGTTTTCAACGCATGATAGTGCTGTGCAGTATCCATCGATGCATGTAGCACCATCATCACAATATTGAAGTTCCCATTCTGAACATCTATCACTGTCAAAGTTTCCGCAAACCCATACAGAGCCGTCCCTGCACTTTCTTTCACCTAATGCGCATTCATCTGTGCATCCGCCTTTTGTTGAGCCTGACTCTTGGTAGTTTACTGTTAGTATCCATGTTTCAGATGTTCCAATGTTATGTGCTGTGCTGTCATCTGTGCATGAAACACTCCAGTTGTAAAAACTGTTTCCCAAATTTATAGTAAAACTGTTTTGCGCATTGTTGGTTATGTTTGAACTTGACTGAATTGATGTGCCACCTTCATTAACAATTGAAACAGTGCAGTTTACAATGTCGGACGTGTCTGAAACAGTGTATGTGAATGTTACAGATGTAGAACCAGCGACAGTCCAGTTTCCAGGGCTGATTAATGTGACAATTGGAGGGTTTGCATCAAGCTCGCTCTCTGAAAAGAAATGCCTGAAATTAACAGTAAAGCCGTCTCCTGAACCAGCACCTACCGGGTCAGGATAAGCGCCAACTGTTAAGTTGTAGCCGTCTCCAGTTCCAGTACCCACACCATATCCAAAAACTCCAACACTAAGATTATATCCGTCTCCAGTTCCGTCAAATGCGAACGAGAGAGGCATAAATAGCATAAATGCAAAGATTAGTGCTATGCCTCTTTTGTTCATTATTGTTGCCTCTTCTATACTTTTTTTAACCTGAAATTAAGGTATTGTTGTTAATATAGTCTGATACCATTTATCTCCTCCACAGATAAACAAACGGAAAGTTGTATTGTCATATAACATCCTTCCAGCTTCATAGCTTTCATCGCAGTCGATTGATGGCGGGCCTGTTGTATCTGTTTTGTTCACGTCAATCTGCGTGTAATCCAGGAATCCATCAGACACATTTCCAATTTGCAGCGTGCTTGCAGCCATGGTCATATTGGAAGCTAAACTTGTGATTCCAACATTCCCTGTAGTGAAAAGCGCATCCCCGCTAGAATTTGTCCAGAGCGCAATGTTGCTGTCAATTTTTGCTGCAGTTACATTTCTGTCAGCAATGTTTGCAGATTCAACAGCGTTATCAGCTAGCTTGGCATTTGTTACTGCATCAACATCAAGCTTAGCAGTGGTTACATTACCATCAGCAAGTTTCGCTGCTATAATTGCCCCAATATCAATCTTTGCAGTGGTTACATTACCATCAGCAATCTTTGATGAATTTACAGCATTATCAGCAAGCTTAACAGATGTTACTGCATCAACATCAAGCTTAGCAGTGGTCACATTACCATCAGCAATCTCTGCTACTCTCACTGCGTTATCAGCCATCTCAGCATTGCCAATAGCGTCATCTGCCATCTCATCATTGCCAATAGCATTATCAGCCATTTCAGAGTTAGTTACAGCATTAGCAGCAATCTCATCACTGTCAACAGCGTCAGTTGCTATCTTTACAGCAGTAACTGAGTCTGTGTCAAGCTTAGCGGCAGTCACATTACCATCAGCAATCTTTGAGCTGATTACAGCACCTGATGCAATTTGCAGATCATTGTAAAGCCCGGAGATATTGCCTGCAAATGATGTTTCTTGTGTTAGCGCAGCATACCCATTTATTGTGACATTGTCAGAGAAATATCCTGCAGTCCATGCCAACGATGGAGATCCAAGGAAAAACATATCATTAAAATAAGGAGTCATGCTTCCGTTAACTGATATGTTGTGGACATTGTATGTTGTAAAGTTTCCCTGGAGGAAAAGGTTGTCTGTGATTATAACTGAAGGGAAGGTCCATGTTGCAGTTATTGTTTCTGCAATTGCCTTTCTTGGGACAGCTGACGTGTTAATCGCAATATCATCAGCGTTAACTATTATGCCTGTACCCGCACCTACATTTACAGTAACAGATGTGCTTGTACCGCCCCCTGTAAGACCTAAGCCTGCAACAACTGTTGTGTTGTCATCACCGCAAAGAACATCTCCATTTGAATCTGTGTAAAGATTTCCGCAGGATGCCCTGTTGCTTATTGTTATGTTTTCTGCAGTTAGAGTGCCTGAACTGAAAGTGTAATCGCCTTCTGCAGTGTCGCCTGAATTTAGGAGGTATACATCAGCAACATCTTCTGTGCTTACCTGGCCCTGGCCGCCTCGGAAAGCATAAGGCCCGCCCACTGGAGTGGAGCTTGAGCCCACATAAACGCTAATGTTGTAATCCTGATTATAGTTGAGGTCTAATGAGGCTGTGATTCCAATCATCTCATAGAACAGGCCGTTGCTTATAGCTCCGCTATGGGTTTGGTTATAGACCTCTCCTGTGGAATTTGTCACCACAATTTTCAAATCTCCGCTGTCGATAAGCGCACCGCTTGTCGAGTTTGTAAGACGTCCTTGCACAGACATCTTTGTGGACACTGCCGCATTCGCAATTCCTGCAGCCAGTACCAATAAAACCATTGCCAGAATTAATTTCCTCATTTTTAGACCTCCAGTTAATTTTTTGATATTGATGAATATGAAACTACCTGTAAGAAAATCTATTAGACCTCTTTTCATTCTTTAACCACCTTTTTTCTTTAACAGGGCAACCACTAGCCCGATATGTTAATTCTCGAGAATTCTATATATAAACTTTGCGGTAAATTATATAGGGAAACAATAGCTAAGGTTTATATACTGCCTGTTATTATTGCGCAGCATAGCATGAGGGGGGATATGAAAGTTCTCTTTTATGCGTTTAATCAATGGAGGGAAAAACCTTGAGAGATGGAGAACGAGGCGGATTCAAAAAGGATTTTGGACCGCGTGAAATGCACAAAGCAGTTTGTTCAGAGTGCGGCCAGGAATGCGAAGTTCCATTTAAGCCGTCTGGCGACAGACCAGTCTTTTGCAAAGAGTGCTACCGAAACAAGAAACCTAAAAGGTTTTAGTTCTTTAGCGCAAATGGCGTAACGCTATTTTTTGTTTTTTTTGATTTGATTTCTGAGGGTAGAATTATATAACTGTAAAAATAAAGATTTTGCAAAGATAATTCTTGATGCGATTAGAAAATAAAGTCCCCGCCCGCGGAATCGAACCACGAACCTTCCGGTATCGGCTGGCTTGATTTCATTCTGTGCATGGTTGCAAAGTCGACAAGCGAACGTATCTACAGCCGGACGCTCAACCGTTGAGCTAGGCGGGGATATAGAAAGGATTTTGAAAATAGTTTATAAATCTTTGGTATGGCTTTAAGATGCTGTTGCCTCGCTACGTGATGCTTATTATTTTGATTATGAAGAGGAGTCACACGCAGAAAAAGATGTTCAGAATGAGTACTTCGCTGGGCGGCAACAGCGTTTACTGTGTTGTTAATGTCACAGTATTAGAATGCGATGCCCTTTCTTTTCCGCTAAGCCCTCTGAACTTAACAACAGCAACAGGAAGTGTGAACTCTCCAAGCACAGAAAGCTTTGACTTGATTTTGTATGAAAGGATTCTTTCCTCATGGGAGTCAAGCTCTGCCAAGTCCCATTTTATCAGTGTGCCTTTCCTGTCATGCCTCAATACTTTGGAAGGCTTTAGCGTCCCAAGCTCATATTCCTTCTTTACGTCAGCTATGTGGGAAACCTTGTCAAGGATTGATACAGCCTGTATCTTTTTCCTGCTTCTGTTCTTTAGAATAATAAGTATTTTTAATTCTGAAATGCCGCCTTCTTTTGTGCTTAAGATAGTTGCATTCTTTTCAAGTATTATAGGCGACCTAAGGTTTATGTAAATTAAAGTGACTGCAACAATTATGAGCAGCGCTATAAACAAAGGTATGTAGCTTATAGTAACCACAAATACAATAGAATCCCCCGGAACAAGTGTTACTTCCCATCCAATTCTTGTTTTCTTGCCAACTTCATATGATGATGCTTCAGGATCTGCAGAAGTGAACCACTGCTCCCATATTGAACTGTCAAGAGTGTATGGTTCAGAGAATATGGCATTTCCTTTATTTGTTACAGTCAAAGTTTTTATACTTTTCAAAAACTTTTTCTCTACTGATTCCTCACTTTCAAGTCCGCCGTATTTTATGATCTTAAATTTTGTAGGCACGATTTCAAATTGGAATATTCTTTTTTCAGTAGGCGCAAAGATTGTTGTCCTTGCTACATCTTCCTGAGGATTTGTCAATGGATCAAGCTTTACAGTAAAATCGATGCTTTTCTTCTCGAGAGGATTTAATGATGTTGTGTAATCCTTGTTTAGAATATCGCTTCTTAGCTTTATGTCGACCTTTTCTATTACCCTTCTGTTCTGGTTGTCAAGGAAAAGAGTCATTTTTACTTCTTCCCTTGGATCAATTTCTTCAGGCATCTCAGTCTCCTCAATAATGGAGAAAGATACCACGTCA
>CAZLVM010000006.1:5230-11923 GCA_964562875.1 uncultured Methanosarcinales archaeon
AAGTGTTGCTTTTATTGCAGGAAGGTATTCATCAATAGGAGTGTATAATGCGCCTACATTTACAGTAAGGTAATTTGATATACGCATATTTTTGCCTGAAACTCTTACATTAAGCTCAACACCATACAGTCCTGGATTAACATAAAGAGGTCTTATCTGAGCCTTGATTGTTTTTCTTCCGCCAGGCGCAATTGTAACGACCCTGTCTGCAGAAGGAGTTGTTGTTAAATCCCATGTGACTTCAGGAACATAAATTTCAAACCGTTCCTCTGTTTCCATATTATTTTGAATGGTTATCTCAAAATTCCCAACAGTGTTTTCTTTGAGATCAAGAAAACCTGGCAAGGGGGTTACTACATACTCGGCAACAGCAGAAACACTAAGTATACTGAGCAAAAAAGCTGCAAAGAATACCAGTGGAATTGAAATTTTCTTGAGCTTCACCCTATCACCAACTTCAACAAATAGGATTATTGTTTATAAATTTTGTGTTTTAGGAGAATTCATATCTTGCATCATTCACTTCAGGAGAGATATAAGGCTTTTCTGTACACCCTACAAGAATTGAGCCAGCATTTACCAAGGCCATATGAGCCATCATAGGAGGTATCATAATCATATCCCCTTCTCTAAGCACAATTATATCCCTTTCTTTTGTTTCAATATCCTCAAGAGTGAATTCTGCTGAACCTTCAAGCATATAGAAAACTTCCCTGTAATCAGGATGATAATGGCCTCCAAGAGTTGCATCGATTTTCATCCTTGCAAACTTTACCTGTCTTGCTGCAAAATCGCCAAGGTTCTTATCGCCGTTGAATGCAGTTAACAGAGCTCTCCTGTCATCTTCATGGTCAATACCTCGGCTTTTCACTATAAATTCAAGCGTCATAAAAAAAGAAAAAACGAGCTCACTTATATTAATTACCTTAAAAGATTCTTCCTGATTTGCTTTTCAATCGGCATTTCCCTAAGCTTGAGGTTTTCTTCGAGCTTTTGAATTATTACGTTTGGTTCCATAGTCTTCATTAGGTTAACTGCTTCAGCAACTTTGAATTCTGGCTTTAGCCTGCTTTCCTTTGGTTTTTCCATTTTATTCACCTTCAAACTCCACCATGCAGTATATATTTCTTGGGTGAAGTTTTTCTTTTCCTTTTAATTCAGGAAGGTCTACAATGAATGCGCACTCTGCAATTATTCCGCCGAGCTTTTCAATAAGTTCGCATGCTGCCTTTGCAGTGCCTCCTGTTGCAATTAAGTCATCTATTAATAGAACCTTTTGTCCAGGTTCAATAGCATCCTTGTGAACTTCAATCTTGTCTGTTCCGTACTCAAGCGCGTATTCCTGAGATACTGTCTCTGCAGGAAGCTTTCCTGCTTTTCTTATTGGCACAAACCCAACTCCGAGCTTGTGGGCAACAGCGCCTCCTAGGATAAATCCTCTTGCTTCTATTCCTGCAACAACATCGATTTCTTTTTCTTTGTACCTGTTTACAAAAAGGTCAAGCATTCTGCTGAACCCTTCTTTGTCTTTCAAAAGAGTTGTTACATCTCTAAACATGATACCTTCCTTTGGGAAGTTTGGAATTGTCCTGATTTTTTGCTTTACGATATGCGGCATTTTATTTTATCCTCCTGCATGATTCAAAATTTATTTTTTGATTATTTGTGTCAAAGACTTCAACAACATTATATTTTCCTTTCGTGTAAACTTCCCCATTTTCCATGAAATGAGTAACTTCAATCATCTTTATGCTTGCGAGCGGTCTGGAAACTTCCCCTTTTCCGTTTGTTTCAACCAATGGGAACTGGCCATTTGACCAAAATTCAGAATCGTTGAACCAAAAGATTCTTTGGCCATTTTTCAGGAACTCATAAACCTTTCCTGCCTCCAATGATTCAGGCACGCATTCCTCTTTTTTTCTTCTGCCTTCTTTGAATTCTTCGATATTCCTCAATGCCAACTCAGGGTTAAACTCAGCTGTTATCCCCATCTTTTACCTCCGGTATTACATTAATCAATAGTTCAGTTACCTTTTCTGCGTTTTTCTTGAAAATTTCCAAAACAGCATCCCATGTTACCGGCTCTTCATCTTCTTTCCAGCAGTCATAGTCAGTTGACATTGCAACAGCAGCATAAGGTATTCCTGCTTCATTTGCAAGCGCTGCTTCAGGGGCAATTGACATATTTATTATGTCTGCACCCCAAATCCTGAACATTTTTGACTCTGCCTTTGTTGAGAATCTTGGGCCTTCTATTGTTATGACTGTTCCTTTTTCATGGCAAAAAGTTTTCAGCTCTTTGCACTTTTTTATCATTAGCTCCCTTAAGTCTGCATTGAACGGCTCTGCCATTGCAGTATGGGCTGGACTGTTTGGCTTGAACTCTTCATGAAATGTGATTTGCCTGTGCCTTGTAAAGTCAATAAACTGGTCAATTATAACTAAATGCCCTCTATCAATTTCTTCCCTCAGGCTGCCTACAGCGGTTGTTGCTATAATATGCGTGCATCCTGCTTCTTTCAAAGCATGTATGTTAGCCCTAAAATTTACTTGTGTAGGAGGGATAGTATGTTCTCTTCCGTGTCTTGCAATCAAAACAACATCAACACCTTTTATTTTCCCAACTTTTAGATTTGATGATGGCTTTCCGTAAGGCGTGTCTGCTTCAACATCTTTTACATCTTCAAGAATTTCCGGATTGTCCAATCCGCTTCCGCCTATGATTCCAACTTTTACCATTGTAAGAATAAGTGAGTAACTGGAACTTTATAAACGTTCTGCCGCAATTTTCGCAGCCCTGCTTCTCTTGATTTGTTTTAACGTCAGGTATCCAAAATTTGGACAGCCTCTCAAGCTCTTAACAACATGCCTAAGCCCGTTCCATTCAGGCCTGCAGTGCGGATTTTTTATCTGCGCAGGGTCTCCAAGAATTACAACCTTTGAGTCTTCTCCAACTCTTGTAAGGAAAACCTTCATTGCCTGGGGCGCCTGATCTTGAGCCTCATCAAGCATCACAAAATGGTGATGCAGGGTTCTCCCTGGAACATAGACAAGCGACTCAAGTTCGAGCTCTCCGCAGTCCATCATATCCTCAACAACCCCTTGAGCTTCCTGTTTGGTAAGTTTTCTTGTTGAGTTTTCGCCTAAAAGAAATCTCATTGTGTCAAACACATTAGCATTTTCAGCCATGAGCTTTTCAAATTTTTCTCCAGGCACAAATCCATGCTGCGAGTGGTCTGCTATAGGATTTGCGCAAAGTATTGTTGAGATTGGATTCTTTGAAGATTTTAGCATTGTAAGAGCTGCATTAAGAGATGTTATAGTTTTTCCTGTTCCGGCTTCCCCTATAAGCGCAACATAGTCTATCGCAGGATCGCAAATCAGCTCAAGCGCGCATTCCTGCTCCCAGGTATAATTGAATTCTTTGGGCATTGAAGGAAGTACTGGCTCATTTCCTTTGGAAAGCCTCAGTCTTTCTATCTGCCAGTTTCTGTAATGCCATAAATTTCTTGAAGCTGTTTCTGCTGAAGCGCTTACCCTAAAAGGCATTTTTGAACTTACACCATCCCCATGAAACCTCACGAACTGATTTGGAAATATTTTTGCCTTCAAAAAATCCTCAATCATTGCCACTTCTATGGTTTTCTTGCCGTCATCAGTATTTTCGGGGCTTCTTATGATTAGGTGCGCCAGCTTGTAGAGTTCAGTTAAATAATCATCAGGACCAAACTCGACATTAACAAAACCGCTGTAATCTTCACCGCTGTAATGCTTTCCAAATGACTCTGCAGGAAGGCCCATCTGACGGCAGGAAATCATGAAGTTGGTGTCATCAGAAACCATCCTAATTCTTTTTTTCTGCTCATCGTTGGTTATTCTTTTTCTAAGCTCAACTCCGCAGCTGATAATCTTGTCATCCATTGTATGCCTTGCGCTTGGAAACTCATTAGAATATGGAAGAAGAATTATGCATGAGCCATTTTTGAACCTGATTCCAATATGATAGCCGTCTTCTGTTAAATGCTCAATATCTCCTTTTTCATATCCTGCGCCAGTCAGATAATCGTGAATTCCTTCTATGGCCTTTCTTGCTTCATACGCCTTTTCAGGCCGGTCATTCTTTTTCAGCCCATCAAGTTCTGTTCTTGTAAGATCTGTAACTACAACCAGGTTAGGCCTGTCTGATACAATCTCTTTGCCTTCATGCGCAAGAATTCCCAATGCTTCTGGAAGACCCATGACAACATTAGTGTCAACAACATAAATATGATCAAATCCGTCACCAGTTGTGATATCATTTATTACCTTAAAAGAAGCGTCAACCAGGCCCTTAAGCCCGTACTCTCTCTCCCCATTATCTGTCCCTGTCATTTTTCAAAACCAAGCAGAAGATAACCTCACTCTTCTGGAGCTAATATTTTCAATGATGGCTTGCATTCAGGCGCAAGAGCGTAAAGGGTTGCCGCCTGTTCTCTTGCCTGGTATGTAGAAGCGCCAACATATGTTGGAAGATGTTCTTCAGCTTTCTTTTTGCTGTCAACTACAGGCATTCCAATTCTCTTTATTGTTTTGCCAATGTATTCTATGCCTGCTTCAACTCCTTTTAATCTTAATATGTCAATCACTGCTTTTTCAACTGTGCCTTGATTGACAATAACTGTTTCTCCGTCTTCTTCTCTTGTTACTATGCCGTCGTTTGGAACTCTGCTTCCTCTTTCAGGAACACCTGACCTAAAGTATTTTTCAATATGCCTTCCAGGTATCTGCTCCTCTGAATATGCTGCTAGAAATCCTGCAATATCCTCAACATAACCCCAGCTCATTTCTTCGATTGGCTCTTGCCTGCTATCAGTTCCAGCTTTTTCTTCAAGGCTGTTTTCAGCAGGAATAGGTATTCCCTCAAATGATGTTAATGAGTTAAGCTTGTATGTTCCAAGATTGTTGAGAACTGTGAAAAGATTTTGCGCTTCAGCAACGACCGGTTTTGAACTGCTGGAAACGCTTTGAACTGCGCACCCTTTTAGAAGAGAATAAACATATGCTATCCCTATAGTTCTTGAGTCCCTTGAAGGTACTGCCTCATTAAGCAGAACCTTGAAAATGCTTGAAGCCACTGTTAAATCAATCCCCCTTATGTTTAATTTCTGTATTTTTAGTTTCTATATAAAGATTTCTATTTTATAATAGTAACATCAAGAAACTATTTTAAAATGAGTTCAAAGCTTTGACTTTACTGCCTTGTCAGACACTATCGCAGAATTTCCTGATTTGTCTTCAATTATTATTTTAAGCTTGTCCTCGCCCCAGACACATTTTTGTATTTTCTTAAGAAGATTCTTTGCTTTTTTCCTTTCAGAATTATCTTCCGAATTGTCCTTTATGTCTGTGAGAATCTTTTTTACCCTGTTGAGCAAACCCTCAATGTTTGTTACGTATCCATTTGAGGCAGGTCCTGGCTCAATTGATGTTATGTGCGGAATCTTTACTCTTGCTTCAGAGCCTTTGACAACCCTTATCTTCATATCCTCCTCTCCTGAAATCTCAATAGTCCATTTTGAAGGATCGTGCTTTTCAGCAGCCTCTAAATCTGCTTTGTGATAGTTGCATGTAGAACAGTCCATTGAGAAAAGAAAGACCTTTCCAAAATACGGAACTTCCCTTTCAGCCTCTACAAGCGTGAGGGTTTTCTTGCGGCACATTGAGCACATCTGCCCTGGAAGGACATTTGGAGCTCCGTCGTCTTTTTTCTTTGCCATGGTTGTGTATCTGAAGAATTTGGTTTAAATAGTTTGTTGTTTCAGAAACTACAAATCAATTTAAAAGAATTTAAAAAATTATCCCATCCTTTCTTCTTCTGCCTTGACTTCCCTTGTCTCTTTTCCCCTGTAAATTTTTGCAAATGCCGGGGTAACGACAATGTAGTCCTCTCCGAAGCCTGCAATCTCTCCTTCGATTGCATCAGTGGTTTTCTTGAGCTTGTTTATTGCCCTCTTCAGTTCAACAAGATCCTTGTCTTTTAGAGGCTTTATATTTATGAGAGCGATTGTATATCCTTCTCTTAACGAATCAAGAATAGGCTTTATATCTTCGAAGTCCTCAATCATAAAAGGCCTTACAACAATTTTTGATTTTATGTCGTCTGACTCTGTGTCGAGCTCAACATATCCTTCTTCTCCGGACTCTTCTTCATACCTTGGGCCCATGAGGCTTTCTTTCATTCTTGACAGAAACTTTTTAACCATTATTGCTCCCTCCTCTATTTTCTATTTAGTACTGCTCAATAGGAATTGAATATTATTTTATCATCCATGTATATAAACTTTTTGTTTATGCATTTAACCGCAAACTTTTTAAAGTGATTGATTTTCCTGCATTTAATAAAATGACAAAGAGAGTAGGCACATCAAGGTCGAAGAGCAGGCAAGTCCTAAAGAAGAGTGTTAGGCAGAAAGGAAAGATTAGCCTTAGCAAGTTTTTTGCAAAGTTTATAGAGGGAGATCGAGTTGTGCTTAAGATGGATTCTGCTATCCAGAAGGGGAGCTACCACATAAGGTTCCACGGCAGAGCTGGAATTGTGAAGAATAAGCAGGGTTCATGCTATAATGTTGAGATAAAGGACGGTTCAAAGAAAAAAATGCTTTGTCTTCATCCAGTTCATTTGAAAAAAATGTTATAAGGGGTAAAAAATGAAAC
>CAZLVM010000006.1:11933-13047 GCA_964562875.1 uncultured Methanosarcinales archaeon
TGTGCATACCTGAAGTAAAAGCGCAGATGCAGGCAATAAAGAAAAGAGACGGCGAACTAACTTACAGGGCCGCAAAGGCAGAAGATTATCTTAATCAGTTTGCAGATATTGACGAGAAAAAAGCAAATGAAATGCAGGCAAAGATAGATGGTTTGAAAGTTCCAAGATTAAAGGAAATCCATATCAAAAAGATTATTGACACAATGCCTATAACAGCAAATGATGTTAAGATGGTTCTTCAGGGCTATGCTGTTACAGTAAAGGCAGATTTTCTTAAGAAAATTGCAGAAACAGTCAAGGGATTTGCTGCTAAAAAATAATTTCTTTTTTTGAGTAAGATTTATATACTCGCAGTTAAATAGAATGCTTTAGGGGGAATTATGGAAAGTACAAAAGAAGAGAGAGCTGTAGTGCTTGATTTCTTGCCAAACGGCTACCCTTTTGATTCAAGACCAAACCATAGAAAGACTGCAATAGTCCAGGGACTTGGTAAAAGCCATTTCACGCTTCTTGAACTAGTTCCTAAAAAAGATATATTTGTGCAGCCATATGAAGAAGTTTATATTGGAGAAGGCAAAAGGGACAAAATCCATCATATTCTTGGAAAGCTTCCTTTGGACAAGCTAACCGCAACTGCAAAGAACGAACTTGACTTTGTTGTGAAGGATTTAATAAAGAAAGAAGAGAAGAGGTTTGTTGATTTTTTTAACAAAGCACAGCCTTTGACTACACGAATGCACCAGCTTGAACTATTGCCAGGACTTGGAAAAAAGCATATGTGGGAAATACTTGAATCAAGAAGAGATAAAGAGTTTGAAAGCTTTGCTGACATAAAAAAGAGAGTAAAACTTATGCCAGACCCTGAAAAAATCATTATGAGAAGGATTTTGGCTGAAATAGGCGGAAAAGAAAAGCACAGGATATTTGTTGAAATGTAGGCATTTTCTATACGAATAATAGGAAAATTTATATAGTATTACTCAAAGATTTAATATATTAATACTAACGAGGTGGTTTTAATGCCAGAAGCAAGATGTATGAAATGTAAGAAACAGGTTGAAATTAAGGACCCTGAAGAAGTAGTTTTAAAGAATGGTATGAAAGCAGCAAAAGG
>CAZLVM010000007.1:0-12269 GCA_964562875.1 uncultured Methanosarcinales archaeon
TATTGATTGCCAGCCTGACATTCTCCAAAGTCCTTGCTCCAGTGCATACAATCTTTCCTGAGCTGAATATAAGCGCAGAAGTTTTTGGCTCTTTTATCCTTATTACAAGACCTGGAAACTGTTCAGGATTGTATTCTGTGTTACTTAAGGTAGCAGCCATCTTCTCTAGAGGTATATCATGCCCAAGGGATGATGAAACTACGATATTAACGACTTTTATGTCTTGTGGAGCCGCTTTCACGCTCTTTTTAGCTTTCTTAGCTTTTTTAGCAACCTTTTCGTTATTCTTAGCTTTTTTAGCCATTTTATTCCCCCCTTCTCCTCTTTTAAGCGAGTAGTTAGATAATGTATTTAAATACCCGCAGATATTTAAAACCTTTGCTTTTTAAAGGGGTTTGTTTCCCGTGGAAGATAATAACCATACTTTCTTTATAAAGACTTCCGAGGAGGGATATATAAGTTCCAGTATAGTAGCCCCCATTGTTTCCTGTGGAACTTTGCCTTTACAAGCTTTAAGAAGCTTAATTTTGAGTTTTTCAAGCAAAACAAGAATTGAAAACCCCCTTGTTTCCAATGGAAAATTGATTAATAAACTTTAAGCCATTTTCTTAGAAGAACGCTGGCTATTATTGATATTATTATATATGTGCCAAGCCATCAGATTTTCCAGCCAAATATGTTCATTACTTTTACGGGTTTATTGCTTAGCGTAAGTGATTTTAGTTCATTTCCGTTTCTTACTAGTTCAACTACTGGAGCGTACGCTTTGTACGGCGTAATCTTTAGTTCTTTTGTGAAGCTTAAATCATTATAATTAATTTCAAGAAGGTAATTTCCTTCATCTCCTTCCATTGCCCATTCTGCTTTGTTTGCGGTTATTGTTTGGGTCCTGTCGCTTAGGAGTGTTATTCCTTCAGGAAGCTCGCCAAGGGTAATTCCTCCGTCAATTTCTCCGTTTTCAAATATTGCTGTAAGCGTAAATTCCTGACCGGGCATTATTGGCTGGTATGCGAGGTGGGCGTTCATCCACCCAAAAATAAGGATGATTGGGATAAATGTGAAAAGCATTGGCTTAAATGATTGTGTCATGTATTTCATGTTTGTTGACATCATCTGTTTCTGCACAGACATTGCTTTTGCAGGGTCATGCCTTAGCTCTTTTATTTGTTTTTGAAAATCCTTTAGCTCTCCCTTAAGCTGTTTCATTAAGTCTTGGTCTGTTGTATATTTGTAGATAAGCGTGATAAGAACTGCAACAACAATAGAAAATATGGTTATTCCCCAGAAATATGATATTGAAAGCAATGGTGAAAATATAGCATTAAGCATTGGGTCCAAAAAGCTTAGCATTCCCAATTTATTCTCCGCCGCCCATGAATTTCCTCATCATTGGGTTCATGTCCATCATGTGTTGCTTTGCTATGTCTTCATAAAGCTTGTAGATAATCATGACTGCAAGCAGGATTCCCGTTCCTCTTGACAGTGCCCCTGTAAGGTCTGCAAAAGCTGCCAAAAATCCTACTGTTATTGCCCCCATTATTGTAAGTGGGCCTATATATCTGTTCAATAATCTTTCCAGAACTCGTTGGTCTTTTCTGAATCCTGGTATTTGAAGTCCTGATGACATTATTTGTTTTGCCTGGCTTCTTGCATCCATTCCTGATGTCTGCACCCAAAACCATGAGAATATAACTGCTCCAACAATCATAAATCCGGTGTATGCCATTGCATGCGCTATGTCGCTTCCCGTTAATGTGCCTTTTATGACTCCTCCAAGAAGATTTGGGGAATGAAGCCATACAACCAGTCCTGATGCAGGAGAATTGCCTACAAATGTTCCTAAAATTGGCCTCCCCCAGCTCTGGAAAATTCTTGCCAGCAGCTGTACGTTTGCCATTAATGCAGCAACCAAAATAACTGGAATGTTTGATGTGTAGATAAAACTGAGCGGCCATCTTATACCGTGCCCTCGTATTCTTCCAAATGAAAGGGGTATTTCAACTTTCATTGACTGGGCATAAACAGCAATTACAAAAACAAGAGCTGTTGTTGCCAGTGATCCAAGCATCAGCCCTACAGTAAGTGGGTCTCGTGCGCTTAGTGCCTGGAACAACGCGGGTATCGCGCCCGTTGCATAGTCTGCTCCTTCTGGAACAAATGGAGATAATGCTTTTACAAATATTTCTGCAGAGACTCCTGCTGCAATAAAGAGTGAAACTCCGCTTCCAAAGCCCCATTTGCTTATGACTTCGTCCATGAATAATATCATAACTCCGCCAAGGAAAAGCTGGAAGATTAATCCCATTTTAAGTGTAAAAACAGATGCTATGGCAAGCGCTTGCACCTCTGGGGGCAGCCCGGCCTGTATTTCTGTTATTGATGGAGTGAATATTGAGCCTGTTGCAGTGTTAAGGTATGTTCCAGGGGAAAGTCCGCCCATCATTACATAGATAAATGCCTCAAAAATTATAAAAAATACAGTGAGCAGTTTTTGTATGCTCTGGAATTTTTTCCTGCCGTCCGTTGATGTAAGGTCAAACTTCACTATTCCTGATCCGTTAAGAAGCTGAAGCACAATGGATGCAGTAACAATAGGCCCGATTCCGAGTGATATTATGCTTCCGAACTTTGCTCCAAGTATAATTGATAGGTATTCAAACCTTTCAAGGGCATTTGCCCCAAGTCCAAACAATGGAACAAGTCCAAGAACAAAGAAAAGAACAAGGATAATCAGTGTCCATTTGAGTTTCTCTTTGAAAGAAAGTCGCTTCTGCGTTGGGCCTGCCACTTCTGGCAGATTTGACGATATTTTTTCTAAAAAGGACATTTTTACTGCTCTTTTTTGGATTTAGGTGCAGCCTTTTGGGGTACTTCAACCTTTCCCCCTGCCTTGCTTACCTTTTCAGCTGCTCTTGCAGATGCATTTGCAACTTTTATTAATAACTTTTTCGTTACTTTGCCTGTACTTAGCAGCTTATTGTATCCTATCTTGCCAAGGTCAATCTCAATTGTGCCGCTTTTCTCCTCTGCAAGCTTATTTTTAACCCATAAATCAGCGCATTCATCAACTAACTTAAGGTTTATAGGAATAATATTGATCTGGATGTTCTTTTTCTTAAATCCTATCTTTCCAAAATAGTTTATGTCTTTCCAAATGCTTGGCTTTTTTGAGTCGCATCTCTTTCCAGTTCCAGCCCTTCCTCGGCCTCCTCTGCTTCCTGCACCTCTGTGCTTCTTCTTTTCTCCCCATCCATGGGTCCATGAGCCTCTCATTCTGGAGCTTTTCTTTCTTTTTCTTGCGACCATTTTAAAACCTCAAATCATCTTTTTAATTAGTTTGATTATTTCCTTTCCTCGGTATCCCAATGCGCCTCCGATGGAGTACGGGGCTTTTATTCCCTTTCTTTCAAATCCTCCTTTTGGTGGATTTAGGCAGTAGGGGTTGCCCTTGTTTTTGCCCCTCTTTTCATTAAGCTCTTTTATTGTTGATTCATCAACCTCTCCCCAGGTTACCCTGTTGTTGAGATTATTTAGCATGCCCCTTATGCTTGGGGTGTCATCAAGTATTGAACAGCTGTTCTTTTTATAAATCTTAAGAGCGTTCATTAATTCGGTCTTTTTCCTGCCTACATTTATTTGACCTCTTATTTTTATTACAGCAAGCTTTCCTTTTGCAGCAGCTTTTTTTGGAGCTTCTGTTTTAGGTTCAGCTTTGGCCTTTTCTACTTTTGGCTCTTCCGCTTTTTTTGATTTTTTTATTTCTTCCATTTTACTCTTCCTTTGCTATTTTGCCTTCAATAATTCCTATTTTTTCCCTGTCTTTTGGATTTATTTTTGTTTTTGCAAGCTGTTGAAGCGCTGCAACGCAGGCTTTCATAAAATTAAGTTTTGATGCAGTATGACCTATTGTCTTTGCTGTCACATCATTTATTCCTGCCATTTTTAGTATCTTGGCGCATTCTTGCTCTGTGCATAGTCCTTTTCCTTTTGGGGCTGGCATAAGCCATATCCTTATTGATCCGCACTTGCCGAGTACTTTGAATGGTATGGTATGTGGCTGCCTGCATCCGCAAAGCCATGATCCGCATCCTCTTGAAATTTTGAAAATATTGAGTTTTGCATTTCTTACTGATTTTTCTCTTGCAGGTACAGTTTCTCTGCTCTTTCCAACTCCTATCCCAACATACCCATTTTTGTTTCCTACAACCGCCATTGTCTCAAATCTTGGTTTGTTTCCTTCTGCTGTTTTCTTTTGGGTTTGCTTGAAAATCCTTCTCTGGCCTCCCCCAAACTTTCCTTTTGACTGGCCTATGAGCAATAAGTCTGATTCAAGGTTTGGGAGCAGAACATCAACTATTTCTGCTTCCATAATTTTGAGCCCGTTGTCAAGTATCTGGTCAATATCAGTTATTTCCCCTGATTTTACCATTCTTCCAAGACTTGTCTTTGGGGTCCAGGCTGCAGGATCAAAGACTGGCTTTGTTGGTCTTCTTGAAAACCTTTCTTTGCCTGAACGTCTCTTTCTTCCTTCTGCAATTTCAGGTTTAGGAGTATCTTCTGCTTCTATTTTTTTATTTTCTTTTTTTGCCATTTTTATTTTCCTGCTATTCTCTTCTTGGTATCATCAAAAATCTTTGAAATGTTCTCAGGGGATACACCTGCTTTTAGGTATCCTGAAAATTGTTTTTCATATTTTTCCTTGTTTTCCTGCTTTAGCTTTTTTGCATATTCTTCTATATGTTTTCCGCTTATTCTTTTTTCATCAGGAACAACCTTTTCTGTCATAGGCACATTTAGTCCGTTGTCAACAGCTCCTTTTAGCGCTGCAAAAACTTTTGAGCCTTTTACTGAACGTATAAGCCCTATGTCAAATATGCACTCGCCTATCTTTTTATCTGCTGCCTTTTTCGCAATAAGCATGCCTGTAAGGTAAGCGGCAGGTGTATTTGACAGTGACGCATTCCACCCAAGCTTTTCAAGCTCTTTGGATGTTGCAGACGCCAACACTTTGTCGCCTTTTTCTTCATATGTAATTATTTGGATTAATATCTTGTTCACGGAAGGTCTTACAACCATCCTTGGTTTCCCAGACTTAAGAAGATTAATTCTTTGCTTATAGTCTGTCTTTCCTGATCTCTTCCTTCTGTAGTGAACTACTTTTAGTTTATTTTTCATTTTTGCCTATCAAATTATATTCTTCGAGGTAAAGCTTAAGGTGGTTTTTGCTTCTGAAAAACCCTCCTTTTACCTTTGCGTAAAGATTACCGTAAATTTTCTTTGTAATTTTATTTTTGTCTCTTAATGTTTTCAAAAAATCTCTCTGAAGCCTTACCGCAGCCATCCACCTTTTCTTTTTTGGTGTTCTTGCGGTTTTCTTTCCTTTTCTGCTTCCAAGTCCTTTTCTTCTTCCTTTCTTTTTTTGCAGCTGCCTTTTTCTGGCTTTTGCTCTTGAATTTGATTTTATTGGTTTTTTTGTTATTGCTTTGTCTTTTATCAGGCCTTTTATGTCGTACTTGGTTATAGCTTCCTTTATTTCATCAAGCCTTTCAGTGTCAAAGGTCACTCTTTTCTTTGAGCATCCCATAACATCTGCTGCCAGCCTTTTTTGTGCTCCTATTTTCATTTTATTATCCCTGTGTTAACAGCTTGTCTTTTTCTTTCTTTTCCTGATCTTTCTTTTCTTCTTCTGTAAGCTTTTCAGCAAGCCCTTCGCCCTTTTTATCTGTTTCCCGGGCTTTTTTCTCTTTCTCTTTTTTCTTTTCTTCCTTTTTCTTGCTTGCTTTTTCCTTTTTATCTTTCTTTTCACTTGCCTTTTCTGATGATTCCTTCAAGTATGATTCAATATCTTTTACATTTAGGATTTTAACATTGTTTTCTTTTGCTTTTTTCAAAATATCAATCTTCTTTCTTTCACCTACGTTTGCAGCAATTATTATTCCGATTCCTTTTTCTGCTGACTCCATCTCTTTTATGTTGTTTACAATAATTGTATTTACTCCGGAACTGTGCATTCCTTTTACTTCATTTGGCGAGCCAAATCCTACTTGGACTTTTCTTTTGTAGCCTCGGAGGTTTCTTCTCATCTTTGACTGATGGCCCTTCGGCTTTCTCCATTTCCAGCCAACCTTCTTCCTTTTATGAGCATCCTGCCTAATAAATTCAGGCTTCTTTTTCTTTATTTTTTTTCTTAGTTCTAAAGCGTCCATTTTATCTTACCTTTCTGCCTGCCATTTCTGTTATGTATATTCCATCCTGGAAAACTCTTCTGTCTTTGTTTTTTACTTTTGTTAGGCGTTCTATCTCTGCGGCTGTCTGACCTGCAAACTCCTTGTTTGTGCTTTCAACAGTTACTTGTTCTCCTTCAAGCTTGACATCAACGCCTGGTTTAAGCTTAAGCACTCTTGGAATCTTTTCCCCAAGGAAATTTTTGACTGAAAATTCCTCTTTTGTGCATGTAACATTCATTGGAAAATGCCCTGAGCATATCTTGAGCCTGTAGACAAATCTTTCTTTTACGCCTCGCATAAGATTGGTTATATGGGATTCAAACGTTCCTATGTTTGTCTTTTCCCTTTTTGTTGCGTTTTTTGCTGAGAGTGTTACTTTCTTCTCTTCAACAGTTACTTCTATTTTTGGATTTGAGAGTTCTTTTTTGTTTTCTCCTTTTGGGCCTTTTGCAGTCATTATGCGCCCCTCTATCTTGAACTCAACCCCTTCTGGGATTTCAACTTCCCTTTTGATTTCCTTTTCTTTCATTTTTAGTAGCAGTATGCGATTAGTTTTCCGCCTATTTTCTTTTTCTTTGCTTCGTCATTTGTCATGATTCCTTTGTTTGTTGTGATTATTAGTATTCCAAATCCATCTGCAGGAAGATACCTTTTTTCGTATTTTTCTATCCCATCCTTTTCTACTGAAAACCTTGGCTTTACAACACCGCACTTATTGAGGTGTCCAAGCAGGTTAACTTTTAGCACGCCGCCTTTTCCTTCTGAAATAACTTCAAACTTTCCTATGTAGCCGTGCTGGTTCATTATCTCAAGCACTTTTTTTATCATTTTTGATGAATGTGCAACTGTACAATTGTCCCTTCCTATGGACTCTGCGTTTTGTATCAGTGAAAGCACGTTTGCGAGTGGGTCATTAAGCATTTTTTCCTCCTAGCTGTATTTTTTAAATCCGATTCTTGTTGCAATTTCTCTAAAGCACTGCCTGCAAAGATCCAGCTTGTATTTTCCTACATGTGATTTCATTCTGCCGCATCGTTTGCATTTTATTTGGCTTGCACCACAGGTTCTTTCTTTGGGTGAATTGTGTTTTTTGTATTTTGCAAGCTTAGCAGGTTTTGATTTAAGCTGCTTGAAAACTTTCCTGTAGTCGCTTGTTGTCATCTTATTCTTCACCCTCCAATTTTATTTTGAACTGGTTTTTCATGAAATCGATTGCCTCATTTTTGTTTATGAGGTGTTTTTTGCTGACTTTTGCTTTCTTTAGCTTTCTTTTCTTCACCCTGTACCCTGGCTTTTCAAGGGTTATGCATACTTCGAGTCCCATGACTCCTATCTTAGGATCGTACTTTGCATCCCGTATGTCAATATATTCAGGGATTCCGAACGCAATGTTTCCGCGTTCATCAAATTGTGAGTTCTTTAGGATATTATCTTTTGCGTACAGCAGTCTTGGTATTATCTTTTCTGCCTTATCCTTTCTTAATGTAAGTTTGCACCCGATTGCAAGCCCAGGTCTAAGACCCCAGGTTGGGATTCTTTTGTTTGTTACAGTCTTTACAGGGGGTATGCCTACTATGTTATTGATTAGGATTACTCCTTTTTCAAGCCTGGTCTGGTCTTTTCCAGCTCCTATATTGAGCGTAACCTTCTCTATCCTTAGTTTCTGCATTGGATTCATTTTTTGTCAATTGTTATAGTCGGTTTGTCCTTTCCTATGGCAAACGCGTATTTTTTCATTGTTGTAAGCATCTCATCCTCACTGTTCTTGTATATGACTTTTGTTCCCTGTATTTCTTCAATTACTCCCTGGTCTGCAATGTGCTTTCCTGCTGTGAGTAATATATATGCTCCTTTCTCAAGCTTTATGTGCTGTTTGATTGTGTTCTTTGGAAATTCAAGGATAACAGTATCGCCTACTTTGTAGCTGTCCTTTTCTACAATTATGTTTTTCCCGTCAAAAAGGTTTAGCTGAACCTTTCCTTTTTTCATAACGGTTTTGCATGTTATCTTGCACGGTTTAATAAGGGAATCATTTGGATTGGATTCCATTGTTGTTATCTTGCCGTCTTTTCCGAGTATTATTCTGTAAACTTTTTTGATGCTGGGTATATTGATTAAATCCATGAGTCCAATGATTTGTTTTGGCTCAATTACTTTTTTCCCATCAACAAGCACTTCTTTCATTTGGAGCACTCGTTTTGCTTCTTTTGATGTTTTGGCATAGCCAAGCATTTTCAGCAGGAGGTTCATGCTTACTCCTCTGTTGAGAGAGTGAGCACCTGGATGAGGTCTTGTGATAAATGTATTATCCTTTCTCTTTATTCTCCATGTTTTAGGAGCTGCATGTCTTTTCAAATGTTTCTTGACCATTTTAGCTGTTTTTCTTTATCCTCCTTTTGTCATCAGTATTTAGCTCTGTTATCATAATGTTTGAGGTATTTATTGGGTAGAGTGCTTTGCTTCCGTCCTTTTTTATTGTCTCTATCCCTGTGATGTACACCTTTGAGTTTTTTCGGTTTGCCCTTTCAATGTTTCCTGTCTTTTTTTTGAACTGGCCCCGCATAACTATTACTTTGTCACCTTTTTTTACTTCAATTCTTTTCTTTGAGTGCTTTTTTGCAAGCTCTTTTGAAAGCTTTGAGCTCATCATCCTTCCCTTTATGTGGAGAGGTGCGTTTGCCTTGTATTTCCTCTGCTTTCTTGGCTGTTTGCTTGCCTTCCATGCTTTTGAAAATTCTGATTTCATTTTATACAATTATCCTCGCGAGTTTTGCTACTGCTGGCCATCTGGCGCATGCTTCTTTTGCGATAGGACCTTTGAATATTGTGCCTTTTGGATTTCCTTTTTCATCTTTTAGTACAACTGCTGCATTGTCTTCAAACTTTACTCTTGTGCCTTCAGGCCTTCTGTACTCTTTTTTCTGTCTTACAATAATCGCGTGAACAACTTGTTTTCTCATGTCAGGCCTTCCTCTGACAACGCTTGCCATGACAAGGTCGCCTATTGTTGCAGCAGATAATCTTCCTTTGCATGTTTTTAGACCTACAACTGTGAATACCTTGAGTATCTTTGCTCCGCTGTTATCGCATGCTTCTATTCTTGCCCCGACAGGAATTCCACGAGCTGCTGATGACGTTATTGCTTTCATATTATTTCTTTTCCTCGGCTTCTTTCTTTGTTTCTTTCTTTTCGGCTTTTTTTTCTGCCTTCTCTTCCTTGGTCTTTCCTTCAGTCTTTTCCATCTCTTCTTCAATCCGGTCTTCTTTTTCCATGAATTCTATGTTCTTTCCAAGGATTTTTGTAATCACAAAGTTTTTTGTTTTGCTTAGTGGTCTGCATTCTTTTATTTCCACAGTCTCTCCTTTCTTTGCGTTAACGCAGTGAGAGTTGTGTGCAGACACTTTTGTTCTTCCTTTTTCATACCTTTCGTACTTTGGAATGTACTTCAATCTTCCCCATTCTACAACAGCTGTCCTGTGCGGGTTGACTGAAACTACTGTTCCTGTGAAGGTTTTTCCTCTGATTGAAACCTTTCCGTGGAAAGGGCATTTCTTATCATCGCAATCTGTTTTTTCCTTGGTCATTTTTCCTCTTGATTTTGATTCTTTCTTCAGGGGCGGCTTGTATTTCCTGACCCCTTATTTCGGTGTTGTTAACCTTGATTGTGATTGTATTTTTGATGAGTGTTTTTTTGATTCCTTTTTTGTCCATTATTGTCAGAGTGTTTTTGGTTTCGTCAATAATTTTGCCGGTTATGCCTTTTTGGCTGCTGTTTTTTGCCTTAACGACTTCCATATCTTTTCCGATTAGCTCGCCTTTCAGAGCATCAGTGGGGTCTTGCATTTTTACTTGACCACAATTGTCTCTGGCGCGAATCCGGATTCCACGAGCATTTTTTTGACTTTGTTTTTATGGTTTCCCTGAAGTTCCACTTTCTCACCTTTTGCAGTACCGCCGCAGGCAAATTTTGACTTCAGCTTTTTTATCAGCTGTTTCATGTCAATTTCCTTTTTGTCAATGCCGGTTATTATGGTGTATTCTTTTCCGAATTTTCTTTTTTCGGTGGCCACTTCAATCTTTTGGGATTCCTTTGCAATGCTTTCGCAAACGCATAGTTCTTTTGGAAGTCCGCATGTTGGGCATATTTCGCTCATTCCTTTTTGTCCTCCACATTTGTTGCCAGTATAAATTTTATTCTGGCTATGCTTTTCTTTATTTGTTTAAGCAGGCCCGGACTTTTTGGTGTTGTTCCCGTTGCCACTTGAGCATTATTCTTGACAAGGTCCATTTCGAGCTGAATCATCTTCTCATTGAGCTCTGTTTTTCCCATTGCCTTGAGTTCTTTGAATTTCATTTTTTATCTTCCGTGGATTCTTTCTTTTCAGCCTTTTCTTCTTCTGCTGGCTTCTTCTCTTCCTTGGTCTTTCCTTCGGCTTTCTTTGCTTTTTTTTCTTCTGCAGTTTTGCCCTTTTTCTTCTTCTCTTTCTTTTCTGTCTTTTTTTCTTCTTTGTCTTCCTTTTTCTCTTCTTTAGGGCTTTCTTCAACTACTGCTTCTTTTTTTGTTACCTTGTCTGGGAGCATGATGTCCGGTGGCATAATCATGACTTTTATGCCTACTACTCCGCTCTTCATGTTTGCAGCAACATATGCTTTTTTCACGTCTTTTGTAAGGTCGCCGCATTTTTTCATATATCCCTGGAAGAACCTCCATCTTCTTGCTCTTGCTCCTGGGATTTTTCCTGATATTGTTATTTCGACGCCAAGTGCGCCTGCTTTTGTTATGTCTGAAAGCATCTTGTGGCCTACTCCTTTGAACTTTTGCGGACCGTATCTTTCAAGAGTTGATGCAATCATTTCTGCCACAATTCTGGCATCTAAAAATATGTTTTCAACTTCGCTGATTTCTATTTGAGGATTTTCAAGTTTGAATTTTTTCTTTAGTGTGGTTGTGAGCTTCTTGATGTTTTCTCCTTTTCTTCCTACAACAAGCCCTGGCCTTGAAGCGTAAATTATTATCTTCTCTCCGAGAGGTGTTCTCTGCAGCTTTGTATGGCTGTGTCCTACATTTTTAAGGCTGTCTGATACAAATTCCTGTATCATAAATTCCTTTAGCTGCTCTGCAACGAATTTTCTTTCAATCATTCTTTTTTCTCCTCAGATTGTTTTTGTTCTTTCTTTTCTTCTTTTGGCGCTGGGGCTGCGGCTGGTTTAGCAGTTTTTGGTTTTTCTTCGGCTTTTTTTGCCTCAGGCTTTTCTGCTTTTGCAGTTTCTTTTTTGCTTTCCTTTCCGCTTCTTTTTTCTTCAACAATAACTTCAACAGTTGTTCTTTTTCCTTGTCTTCCCCTATGCCTTCCGGATCGCATTACTCCAGCAGCTCTTTGTGATGCTATATGCCTCACAACAAGGTCTGCAACGCTCAATCCTTTGAACTGCGCGTTTGCCTCTGCGCTTTTTATAATTTTGAGTATTTCTGATGATGCCTTTACAGGATATCTTCCTGATGACATTTTTCCTCTTCTGTGGCCCACGCTTTCTGTAAATCTTTTAACTGGAATTGCTTCTTTTACTTTTATAACTCCTTCAAGTATTTTTTTTGCCCTCTCAACAGATTTTCCTCTAAGATAGTTGCAAATCTCTATCGAATGCTTTGTAGAGACTGGCAGTGAAACTCCCACTGCCTTTGCACTGTTCTCGGTTGTTTCTGTTGTGTATTTATGTGGCATTTTTATCTCACTGACATTGCTGCGCTGGATCTTGTTGCGCCGATTCCTGGTGCGTTGTGTGATACTCTGTTTCTTGTAAGCACGAATTCACCAAGCCTGTGCCCTATCATTTCACCTTCTATCAGTATGTTCTGGTAGGCTTTGCCCCCATGGATAAGTATTGATTTTCCGACCATTTCAGGAAGCACTATCATGTCCCTGCAGTGGGTTTTAATGTTTTTCTTATTAGCTTTGATTTCATTAAGCAGCTTTTTTTCTGTTTCTGTAAAGCCTCGTTTTATCTTTCTCTTTGCATATGCTGGAAGATGCCCGGCAAGT
>CAZLVM010000008.1:0-12217 GCA_964562875.1 uncultured Methanosarcinales archaeon
CAATGACTGACCATTAATTTTTAGAACTTTCCATCTGACGCCTGGGAGGTCTCCTTTTGACCTTCCCATCCTTCCGCCGATGCACTCAATAATAACTTCGTCGTGCTCATCTATTAGCTTTATTGCTCCTTCTCCTGAAGCAAAAGCAGTTATATGCCTTCCATTCTTTATAAGCTGAACCTTAACGCACTTTCTCATAGCTGAGTTTGGCTGTTTTGCTTCAAGCTGGACCTTTTCAAGCACAATTCCTTTTGCCTGTGAAGTTCCTTCAAGAGGGTCAGATTTTTCCTTAAGATGAAGTATTCTCCTCTTATAGAGCCTTTCCTGCCATCTTGATTGTTTTCTTTTTTGCTTAAGCTTTTTCCCAGCGTTTAAGCCCTTTGATTTATTAGACATAAATAGATGGATTTGGGGGGTGTTTATAAATATTTTGGTTAGAAACGCTTATATATTCCTAATATAGGTAAATACTGTCATGAAACCGAACCAATGGCCATTTTTGTTTATAATAATGGCAATAATTGCGTTTTCCGCTATTATTATATCTTTCCAGGAAGAGGAGAAAAATGCAGTTTACAGGGCAAGGATTTTTGAGGGTGTTAACACAGGAAGGGAAGCCCCGTCAGACATTGTTAGTGGCGGAGCGCTGAAGTATAATGAGGAGCAGGTAAGGATTGAGTACAATATCACTTACCCCTGCTGGGGAGGGGATATGATAATAACAAGGGAATACAGCAACGGAAGCAAGAACAGCATGATTCCAACCATTTCACACGGCCACCAAGCATTGTGTTTGTCGCTTAATTCTTTGGAATGCCTTAATGCAGGTGATATTGTTGTAAACAAAGAATCAGGCAATACTCATAGGATTATAACAAAAGGAGAGGATGAGAACGGCACTTTTATATTTACAATGGGCGACAACAACTTTGGCTATTCTGACTATGATGTTGTACTTAGAAATCCTGATGAATTATGTGTTGTGTTTGGAATTATTTACTGAATTATCTTCTGATTGGGTTTCTGAGGAGAAGCATGTCTCTTACTGCTTCTGCAGTTTCGCCAGCTTTTTTTTGTGCTCTTTGGGCCAATTCAAGCTTTACTTCGTTTACTGCAACTGCAATTTCCTTTGAAACCTGGAAATACATTGGCTGCCAAATCTTGCCGTATTTTTCGCTTATGCCAGGCTGGTCTCCTGCTTCTATTACACTAATTCCTGCTCTTGCACATTCTAAAATATCATAAATGCCTGCTCTAATATCCTGTTCTCCTCTTTCTTCTCTGCCTAGTATGTATTCTATCATTTTCCTAGAAAGCGATTTTGCCCTTGAACTGTCTGCCGAGCTTCATTGTCTTAATCATTTCCTTGCATCTGATTCGCAAAGTTGTCTCGGTTATGCCTGATGTCTCAGCCATTGCCTTTTGAGTAACCTTTTCAGAATTTATCAAAGCGCACAGATACAGTGATGTTGCAGCAAGGCTCACAGGGCTTTTTCCTGAGTTAAGGCCCATCTTGTGAAACTTTGTGTACATCTTGTATGATGCTGATTCTGCTTTAGGTGTTATTCCAAGAGCAGATGCAAATCTTGAAATGAAATCAGAAGGATTTAAAGGAATAATTTTGATTCCAAGCTTTCTGCTTATGAGCTTGTATGTTTTTCCAAGAGTCTTTTTGTCGACCTTAGTTATATCAGAAACTTCGTTAAGTGTTTTTGGCAATCCATGCAGTCTGCATGAAATATAGATGCATGATGCTATGATATTTTCAGCAGGCCTTGCAACTGTGATTCCTCTTTCTGCGCACTGCCTGTAAATAACTGCTGATTCCTTTTCTGCAACTTCAGGCATTTTAAGATTGTCAGCGACGATTTTTAATGTGGTTAAACTGTTATTGAGATTATGCTCAAGGCTTGAGCTTGTCCATCTGTTCTTTTTTCTTATTCTCCTAAGAACCATTTGTGATTTTTTTGGAAGCTTTGAAATGTCTGCATAATTTCCTACTTCTGTCATAAGATTATTAGAAACTCTTGGATCAAATGGCGCTCCAGATCTTCCTTTTATCTGGCTGTTATTTTCATGCTGAATTATGTCTCTTCCGAAGTCAGTCATTGCATCGTCAATAACGAATGCGCAGGACTTGCATATTACTTCTCCCCTTTCTCTATTGACAAAGAAGTCTTCTCCGCCGCAATCTGGGCATTTTCCGAATTGATGTTCATGAACCATTTTTTTCCACTCAAGTTTAGATATGTGAGTCAGAGCAATATATCTGCCTGACACCCTTTTTGCACCCTAAACCTATCATAGTTAATGTGGAGGTCATATATAAAGCTTTCGCTTTTTTAACCACTATATAGTTACGACACTTAACCACCACAAATTTTATATAGGCAGTTTATAAAGAGAGAGATATGGTATTTGGCTACTCAGCGCCTGCTGTGGGCACAGGAATGAGCGTATTATCTCTTGTCATAGTTATAGCGCTTGTCGGTTCCCTAATGCTGCCTAAGAAACTGCATTACGTGTTTAACGGCATTGTACTGATTCTTATGGGTGTTATGCCTATGATGTACAATGCACGTATAATCAGCATTAATATAGAGTCAATGGCAATTGTTCAGTACATGCTTACATTCATTATAGTTGTAGCTGGAAGGGAGCTTATAAAAGAAGGAATAAAAGAAGAGAATAAGATGATGAAATGGGCCAGCATACTTGTTGGTGTTTTTATAATAACATTTACCACGATTCCAGCTCTTTATGCAATGGGCGCAATAGGATTTACAATGCCTAATTTTCCGCCTGAGCTTAATTATGGGCTGTATATCACGGCAGGAATTTTCATGCTGGTAGGCGTGTTTACCCTTGCAAAGAAAGGAATATGACTGAATGTTTCGGAGGAGGAGGCGAAAAATGAAAGGAAAAAACATTTTGATGATAGTTGCGTATGAGGGGTTTAGAGACGAAGAGTGCTTTGAGCCAAAAAAGGTTTTTGAGGATGCAGGCATTAAGGTTACTGTTGCTTCGACTCATGTAGGCACTGCAAAGGGAAAGTTAGGTGGCATTGTTGAAGTTACTGAGGATTATTCTAAAGTTGATGCAACCGAATATGACGCTGTTGTCTTTGTAGGCGGGCCTGGGGCTCATGCATATCTTGAAGACATCACAGCCCAAAAAATAGCAAAAGATGCATATGAATCAGGAAAATTAACAGCAGCAATATGCATAGCTCCGTCAATACTTGCAAATGCAGGCATTCTCCAGGGGAAAAAGGCAACTGCATACTCAACCCAAAAGGAAAATCTCAAGGCAAAAAGAGCAGACTGGCAGAATGAAAGCGTTGTTGTTGACGGCAATATAGTTACAGCAAACGGGCCTTTGGCAGCAGCAGAGTTTGGAAGAAAGATAGTAGAACTATTGCGCTAAGACTTGAATGCGCTTATAACATCAAATATCTGGTCAGCTACTGCCCTAGCAGACTTTTCATCTCTTTCATCATAAGAAAAAGCGCCTGGGTCAAGTATTCTTTTTACAACATATCTATGTTCGATAAGAACCATTACTGCAATAGGAATGCCATTTTCAAGGGATTCTCTTGCAGCTTTGGGGTATTCTGCAGCGCTTGGCAGGGTAATAGCTGCCCTGATTTGGTACTGTTCAGCGCCAGGCTCACAGGGAAAAACAAGAACTTTTCCTTCAAGTCCAGGTATAGAACCCAGCCCATTAATCACTTCACCAATCCTTGCCGGATCAATACAAGGCATTCCGACTCTCAGAGTGTCCATCCTTTTTCCTTCAGGTATTAGTTCTCCCATGAGAATAGGGTTCCAAGAATTGTTTTAAAGCTTTTCTATAGTGCAGAAGCCAGAATCAAGCAACTTTTATTTCAGTTATGTCAAAGTATCTTTTGACAACTGCTTCAAAAGACCTTAGAATATTTGCTTCTCTGCCAATCAGCATCCCTCTGCTTTTTGAGTTGGCAGCGTGAAGGGTTACTATCTTGTCATCTTCTTCCACTTCAGCTATTTCAGCAGGATAAGTAAGGTTTCTTATGAACTTTATCATATCAGAACTGTACTCAACAACTCTTACCTTTTTTTTAAGGCTGTTTTCAAGCCTTTTTACGTTTGCCCCTTTAGAGCCGACAGCCTTTCCAACTTCATTCTCATTAACGATAAATGTGATTGACGCGTCATAAATAATGCAGTCTTTAAGCTGAGCTTTAGTGATAGCTTCGAACATCGACATGATTTTTATCGCATCAGCATCGAATTTTATCTTTTCCATCTTTTATTCCTTGAGCAGGCATACTACAGAAATCGCAAATACTTTTTTGCATATTGTGCCAAGCTCATCGTTTGGAATAGGCAGTTCTTCTACAGGGACCTTGTCCGCAGACGCGTGCAGCTGAACATTTTCTTTCATATCATCTTTGCAGTTTTCAGTCACAAAGACCTTTGCTACATTGCCCCGCATAAGCTCTTTTATTGTTTTTTGCATGCCTATGACAAACTTTTTTGTTCCTATTGCCTTTCTTACTTCAGACAAAGGATCTGCTGATGTATTTTTTTTTACCATTTCAAATTCTCCGAGTTTGTAATGTTGCAAATTTTTTAAATATTTGCACCATTTTACTTCTTTCCCTTCTTTAGTTTTTCTTTATTAACTTTTGTAACAAGTCCAGGAAGGCCTGTTCCAACAGGAACCGGCTGATTAAGCATGACATTTTCAACAACTGAGTTGAGCAGGTCAACTTCCCCGATTAAAGAAGCGTTAATAAGGTGTTTTATAGGCGTTTCGAAGCTTGCTCTTGCAAGCACGCTTGCTTTTTCGCTGACTACTCCATACCTTGTGATTCCTCTTATCTTTCCGGATGAGCACATTGTATCGGAAACAAGCATGACGTGCCTTATGTCAACATTAAGGCCCTGAGCCTCAATAACTTTGTAGACTTCCTCGATTATCGCCTGCCTTGCAGCCTCAATTCCGAGGACAGCACCTATCTCATGGATATTGTTTGTTCTTGTTCTTGTTGAATCAACAAAGTCCATATCCAGAATCTTTTTGAGATTGCTTCCGGCTGTTATAATTATGAATTCATCTTTTCTCCTTACAGGAAGGACCTGTTTTATGCCCTTGATGCCTGTTACAAATACACTTTTTACCTTTTCCTTCATCTTGTATATTGCATTAAGGCTTCTTTCATCCTTTGTTTTGACCTTAATTGTTATTAGGTCATCTTCGCCTTTGACATTGATCAGCCTTACGCCTTTTTTTATTGCAGCGCAGAGATCAGCATTTTTTAGGCTCAAAACTTTCATCTTTTCAGGATTAAGCTTGATTTCAATTTTTGATTCAACAATGTTAAGTGTGAATTCATCAACAAAATCATTGAGGGTTGTTTCTTTCATGGACATTGCAAGATCCCTAATGTCTTTGCCCTTGTTGTACGGGCTATTAAGGAAAACTTCCATCATAGGCGTTTTTGGCTCTTTTCTTCCGTCGAGAATTTCGATTATCCTTGGAAGGCCCATTGTAACGTTCATCTCTGCAACTCCTGCAAAGTGGAATGTGTTTAGGGTCATCTGAGTGCCTGGTTCTCCAAGTGATTCTGCGCTGACCAGACCTACTGATTCTCCAGGGTCAACTTTTGATGAAACAAATTCTTCATATGCAAGTTCTGCAACCTTCTTTATCTTGGAAGCAGGGCATAGTTCCTCAATCTCATCGAGGATTTTCTTTGGCATCAAGCCTTCGTATTTTTTTAGTTCTGCGTGCATTTTTAAACACTGTCTATAAGTTTTTGAATATTGATTTTTCCATTTTCTGTTCTTGAAACATCAAGACCGTCTTCACCGTAAGAGAACTGAACAATTCTTCCTGTTGCATCTCTTACGCTGCTGTCATATTCTACTTTTAAGTCCTGCATAGCATTTGCAAGCCTTCTGTAAAGGTATCCTGACTTTGGCGTTCTAAGCGCAGTATCCATCAGGCTGTCTCTTCCTGTTATAGCTCCAAAGAAGAACTCATGAGGTGCAAGCCCTTTCTTGAAGCTGCTCCTTATGAATCCTTTTGCAGAAGGACTTAGATCTCCTGTTTTAAAGCAGCTAAGTGTTCTTCCAAGGTATCCCTTTTCAATTCTCTTTCCTCTCATAGCCTGCTGGCCTACGCATGCAGCCATCTGGGCGAGATTGATAGGTGTTCCTCTTGCTCCTGAATCAGCCATTATGATTGTATGAGTTTTCTTGCTTGCAAATTCCTGAACAATATTACCGCACTTATTCCTTGCTTTGTTGAGTATTTCAAGTATTTTAAGTTCAAGAGTTTCCTTGACAGATCTTCCAGGGAATGCTTCCAGCATACCATCATGGTATGATTTGATTATTTCTGTAACTTCGTTTTCTGCGTTAATGAGTGTTTCTTCAATCATGCTGTTTGCATTTGTAGGCAGGTCTGTATCTGAAACTGTTGTTGTGAAACCCCTCTTAAGCAGGCTTCCAATTCCAAGCATGAGCATGTTCTGCAGTATTTTCGCTGTCTCTGCTGAACCATATTTCTTGTGCAGGTTCCTAAGCAAAAGACCTGAGCCTTCTCCAAGGTTTGCCTTGTCAAGAACTCCGCTCTTGATTTTTCCATTTTCAATAATAACTTCCTCTCCTGACCTGCTCTTTCCTTTAAAGTTAAAGTCATTTGGAAGTATTGATGAGAAAATTTCTTTTCCTGTGAACTTTTCTTTCTTTGAAAGAAGTCCTGCATCCTTTACTCCTATTGAGTAAAGCAGGCTAACTGCTTCAGTCCTCGGCATTTCCATCTCTTTTGTAAGTAAGAAATTTCCTGAAATAGCGTCCTGTATACACCCAATAACGCTTAGTCCGTATCTTGGGGAAATCATTTGGGTATGGACTTCCATAAGTATTTCTGCTTCTGCTCTTGCCTCTTCTGTCTGAGGTATATGCAGATTCATTTCGTCCCCGTCAAAGTCTGCGTTGTAAGGGTGGCAGACTGCAGGGTTAAGCCTTAATGTCATGTAAGGAAGAACTCTTACTTTGTGGCACATCATGCTCATCCTGTGAAGGGATGGCTGCCTGTTAAATATTGCAATATCTCCGTCCATAAGATGTCTTTCAATAACATAACCTGGCTGTATCTCTTCCAATGATGCTTCTTTGGTTTCATCAGTTATCTTTTTCTTTTTTCCGTCAGGCCTGATTATGTAGTTGCATCCAGGGTAATTTGTAGGCCCCCTTTCAATGAATTTCTTTAGATAGTTCATGTTCCAGTCAGTAACCATTTCCGGAACAGTAAGTTTCATGGATATTATCATAGGAACTCCAACCTCATTAAGATGAAGTTTTGGGTCCGGTGATATGACTGTTCTTGCGCAGAAGTTTGTCCTTTTTCCCGCAAGATTATGCCGTATTCTTCCTTCCTTGCTCTTTATTCTCTCTGTTAGCGTCTTTAATGGCTGTCCTGACCTATGCCTTGCCGGCGGAAGTTGAGGAACAGCGTTGTCAAAGAATGTTGTAACGTGATACTGCAGCAGGTCCCACAAGTCTTCAATAATAATCTCTGGAGCTCCTGCGTTAATGTTTTCAAAAAGCCTCTGGTTAATTCTGACTATGTCTCCAAGCTTATGAGTCAGGTCGTCTTCAGATCTTTCCCCGCTTTCAAGAGTGATTGACGGCCTCATTGTTACAGGAGGTATTGACAAAATAGTCAATATCATCCATTCAGGCCTTGCAACTTTTGGGTTTATACCAAAAACTCTGCAGTCATCATCAGGAACTCTTTCAAGCCTTGATCTAACTTCTATTGGGCTGATTCTCTTGTCATTCTCTATGAATGTTGTTGGCTTGTCAAGTGAAATCTTGTTCTGCTTTGCCTTGCAGTATGGGCACTTGTTTATTGTTTTTAGATTAGTAATTATTTCTTTTATTTTTGCTCTTCTTGCTTCCATGCCAAGCTCTTCCTCAATCCTTGCAAGATCTTTCATATGCTTGTCAATCTTGTTTTTTGGTATGAGGACTCTTCCGCATTCTCTGCATGTTCCCTTCAAAAGGGCAAGAAGTATGCTTACAAATTTGATATGAACTATAGGCCTTGCAAGCTCTATGTATCCAAAATGACCGATGCATTCTTTTAGCTTTGAGCCGCAGGTCTTGCATTTTAATCCTGGGTCTATAACACCAAGTCTTACATCCATAAGGCCTCCGTCAACAGGATAGCCTTCTTTATCATAAAGTTCAGGAGTGACGATTTTGGCAGATGCCATTTTTCTTATCATCTTTGGGCTTAGTATCCCAAAAATAACCTTGTCAACCTGCTTAAAGACATATCTTTGAGGAGCTTCTATTCTGGTTTCTATAACTTCTCCTGCATCTGTCTCTTTTGCAGCTTCATCGTCATCATCTTCTACAGGTTTTTTCTCTGTTTTGGACTCTTCAGCAGGTGTTTCAATAGGAGCTTCCTTTTTCTCTGGCTCTTCTGCCTTTTTGTCCTTTTTTTCTTCTTTCTTCTTTGCCATCTTAGTACCTGTTTGAAAGTGTTAGTTTTGGATAAATTCCAAGAGCTTTGAACTCATCAAGTATAAGCTTGAATGCGTAGCTAATCTCTATATGGTTTATTTCAACGTGATCACCGCATATTGGACAGTACTTGCTGTCCTTAAATGAGTCATCTATTGCAATTATCCCGCAGCTTTCACATACTGGAACAATTGTTTTGTCGCTGTCAAACCTTTCCTTGAGCAAAAGTGATGCGCCGTGCGCTACAAATGTATCCTTTTCCATCTCTCCAAGCCTGAGGCCTCCTTCTTTTGCCCTACCTTCTGTAGGCTGCCTTGTAAGCAGCTGGATTGGCCCTCTTGCTCTTGAATGAATTTTGTTTGCAACCATGTGCTTAAGCTTTAGATAGTACATATTTCCGATGAAAATCCTTACCTGGAACTGCTCTCCAGTTTCTCCATTATACATTGTTTCAAGTCCGTTGTCCCTGAATCCGCTTGAAAGAAGCTCTTTTCTTAGTTCAACTTCAGGCTCTGCTGCAAATGTTGTTGCATCAATGTATCTTGCGCTCATTGCGCCGGTCTTTCCTGCAAGAGACTCAAGCAAATGCGAAATTGTCATTCGGCTTGGGATTCCATGAGGAGAGAATATTATATCAGGTATAATCCCTGATGCTGTGAATGGTATGTCGCTTTCAGGCACTATGAGTCCAACAACTCCCTTCTGTCCGTGCCTTGATGTGAACTTATCTCCAATTTCAGGAATTCTTTGATCCCTGATTCTTACCTGAACAAGCTTGTTCCCTTCCTCGTTTTCAGTAATCATAACAAAATCAATAACTCCTTTTTCTCCATGCCTCAATCCAATTGAAGATTCCCTTCTTATGTTTGATGCAAGACTGTACTCATCAAGCGAGCTCAAAAATCTTGGCGGGGACGTTTTTCCGATTATAACATCCTCTTCCTTGACAACAGCTTCAGGGTAAATTATACCGTCACCTTCAAGGAACCTATAGTCTCGCTCGCTCTTGTATCCCTTTACTTCTTTGTCAGGTATGCTGATTTCGTCCATAAGGCCGCCTGAATATCTAAGCTCTTCTGTTGTTGATGGCCTGTAATATGTTGACCTTCCAAAGCCCCTTTCTATGGAACCCTTGTTAATTATAATAGCGTCCTCCATATTATAGCCCTTGTAGCTCATTACAGCTACAATTACATTTTGGCCTGAAGGATGAACATTATAGTCTGATATTTCATGCATCATGGTTTGCACGACAGGAATTTGAGGACTAAGCAGGAGGTTTGTATCCATATCCATCCTGACAGGGAAGTTTGCAGCGTAAAAGCCAAGCGACTGCTTCTGGTTCTTTGAACCGATGCTAAGCCTTGCCGGCTGGGTATAGTTTCCAAAAGGCACAAGTGATGTTGTTAATCCAAACATGGCTATTGGAGTTATTTCCATATGAGTGTGCTCAAGTGAAATGTCTTTTTCATAGAATGCAACCAATGCATTCTCTTCTTCTGCAGCGTCAAGATATTCTATAATTCCCTGTTCGATAAGGTCATTCCAACTAATCTCACCTTTCTGAAGCTGTTTAACATGCTTTTCATTCAGCGCAGGAACGCCGTCTTTTATAACAATAAGAGGCCTTCTTACTCTTCCTCTATTGCTGTTTACATGAATCTGATCAAGATTTTTATTATAGTAAACGTTAAGGTTTGAAGTTATTACACCGCTTCGCCTTCCAGTCTTTATCTGATTGACAAATTCTGTCTTGTTCTCGGCTTCCCCTACAAATCTTCCGTTTAGGTATACTTCTGACATTTTTATTTTATCCTACTGTTTTTAATCCTGAATTTTTCAGTACTTTGATTATTTCCTCTGAGTCTGAATCTCCTGAAACACTTGACATTAAGGCAAGGTTTTTCCTAAGTCCTATGTTAGTTCCTTCAGGTGTTTCGCTTGGACACAGTCTTCCGAGATGTGTTGCGTGAAGCTCTCTTGCCTCAAAATTTTCCTGTGAAGCGGACAAAGGCGATACAACCCTCTGGAGATGGCTTAGAGTGTCAAGGAAATTAAGCCGCTGGATTCTTTGGGAAATTCCCTTTCTTCCGCCGACCCAGTTTCCTGTTGCCATTGAAGTGTAAATTCTTGATGTAAGAAGTTTTTCCCTTATAATTACTTTAACGCTTGGGAATTTTCCTCTCTTGACTATTCTCTGGAAATTGTAAAGCAGGTCATCGATAAGAACCCTCAAGTTTACCCTGAAAAGGTCTGAAAGAAGCTCTCCGCTCAGCTTGAGCCTCTTGTTCATGTAATGGTCCTTATCATCAAGAGGAGCTTCGCCGTTTGAAACTGCTATATATTTTTTAAGCATCTTGCAAATATTAACTGCCTTCTCAAGCCTGTGTCCTTTTGTGATTCCCACATGCGGAAGAAGATACTTGTCAAGGATTTCCGTTATTCTTTCAAGCCTGATTTCTTTTGACTGGGTTATACCCATATTCTTTGCAATCTTGTCCATTGCATCTTCTTCTGTTTTTATATCAACAAACTCAAAGAGGTTGACAAGCACTTCATCATACTGCTTGTCTTTTGAGACCATTCCCATGATTTCTTCGTCCTTCAAAAGGCCAAGCGCCTTGATTACCATCACTATAGGTGCTCGTTTAATTCTCATAAATGAAATGTAGAAAAGCCCGTCCTTGAGCCTTTCAATTGTATGAGGTATCTTGAATGCTCCATGTTCAGAAAACATTTTACCGACAAACTTGCTTGTTCCGGTTGTTTCTTTTGTTACAAGAAGATGATTTGAACAAAGGTCTTCTACGCTGATTATGACCTTTTCTGTACCATTGATTATGAAATAGCCCCCTGGATCTTCAGGGTCTTCGCCTTTTTCAATTCGCTCTTCTCTATTGAGCTTGTTAAGGTGGCAGAAATTGCTCTTAAGCATTATAGGCAAATTTCCAATCTGCATGACAAATGATTCTCTTTGAACGTCATTAATATGCGCGCTTATCTCCATAAAGATTGGCGCAGAATAACTTATTTTTCTAAGTCTTGCTTCAACAGGATAAATTGCCCTTTTGCTGCCGTCAGCTTCTGTAATTTCGGGTCGTGTAACCCATATTTTATCAAGCCTTATCTTGTAGCTGTCTATATTAGGAGGAATGATTGTAGGCTCCACAGTCTTGTTTTCTTCTATTATCTTCTGGAGCTCTTTTTCAATAAAATTATTAAATGATTCTATATCAGATCTTACAAAGCTGTGCTTTTCAAAATATTTCTTTAAGATTAGCTTTGCAGTATTATGCATTTGTGACCCTCCTGTAAAAGATGGTTTCTCCTGCTGTCTGGCTCGCCCTTGATATTTTGATTATGTCACCTTCTTTTGCTTTAATGTGCTGGATTGCGGCATCTTTTGGCGAAATTTTTGGAAAGTCAATAATAGAAAGCTGATACTTCTCGATTAGCTCTTTCTTTTCTTTCTCACTTATGACAGCATGCTTAGGAACAAGCACATGTTTGGTTACATCAAATTTCTTCGCCATTTTTCACCGTGTAACTTTGATGGGCCGGACGAGCTTCGAACTCGCGACCATCTGATTAAAAGTCAGATGCTCTATTGCCCAAAAGCTTTTCACCACTTTTTCCAGGCTGAGCTACCGGCCCATATTAAACGCCCTGGCCGGGACTTTCATCCGCAGTCG
>CAZLVM010000009.1:0-11876 GCA_964562875.1 uncultured Methanosarcinales archaeon
GCACTGTGAAGGATGTCTGCAACAAACTGCACAGAAATTTCATAAACAGATTTAGGTTTGCAAGGATATGGGGAAAGACATCAAAATTCCCAGGGCAGTCAATAATAAGAATGGATAAGGAGCTGCATGATAAGGATATAATAGAAATTCATTTACGATAGATTTAAATACTAAACAAATGGAAATAAATGCATTAAAGTTAAATTAAAAAAAGAGGTGAACCTTATGAAAAGAAGGCAAAGACATATCACAACTGTGAGTGTTAATACAGTAAAAAAGAAGTCAAATAAACTGGCTGCTATTTCCGCTATCTGGATTATTGTGATAGTATCAATGTCAGTTATAATGGGAGATGCAGGCACATTTGTTCAGGTTCTGCCAGTCCTTACAATGGGCGGTTTCTTGAGCGTAATGATGGAAATATTCTCTTCCTAAGAATTTTTTATTTTATTCTTCTTATTTTTGGCACAAAGTTTAGTATTATCCCTTCTTTTGCCTTTCCTGTTCCCAGAAAATCATTGTTGTGCTTGATTATTACAAAAACACTCTCATCTGATTTATGGTCAATATCTATCCCTGAAAGCCATTCCTTTGCGTCTTTGTCATTTAACTCTATTATATTTTTTGTTGCCTTTGGCCCTATGAGCTGGCTCCCTTCAATGCTTAGCCTTAATCCGTTTTTCAACTCTCCAAAATACATTCCAATGCTGTTTATCTTCAGTTTTTCAAGGTCAATGTCAAACACTTCCTTATTTGCAATGTAGATTTTGCCTTTTTCTGTCTTTAGAAATGCATAATCAAGCTCGTCCTTGAAGCCCCACTGATCTTCCATTGCCTTGAGAATTTCCTTAATCTCTTTCTTATTTAGAATTTTGATGTTTTGCATGGCTCAAATACCCCAGACAGGATTTCCCTTTCGCATTATCTCTGCTATTTCCTTTAACATGGCTTTTTCCTCTGCTGAAATAAGCTCCTTGAACTCCTTAAACTTCCTGAAATCTGATTCTGAAATTGAAGCGTAAAGCACATCACCGTCATTTACCTGCCTTCCAAAAGTAATTCCCATCATTGAGACTGCAACCTGTTTTCCTTTTTCAGCTTTTTCTATTGACTTTTGGTCCAGCTGAAGGCCTTTTACATCACCAATGTATTTTCCTTCCTTGTTCATTACAGGAGCTCCTGACTTCAGTGTTCCTGCTTCAACGCTAACTCCAAATACGGCAGGGTTGCTCTGCCTGAAAACATATCCCTTGAGAATTTCAATCTTGAAAGGCCTTACCAATGTGTCAAGCTCTTTCTGCTCCATTCTTTTCTTTTCACTGTCCTGCCATTTTTCCAGCTTGTCTATCAGCTCGTAAATAATTTCACTTGTGATAATTTTTACTTTTTCTGATTTTGTATCAGGAACACTTACATTAAACCCAACTATAACTGAAAAAAGAGGATTCTTTTCATATATTGACTCTGCATCTGCAATATCCTTTTTGGTTATTTCCCCAATAGTTGCCTTTCTTATCTGTATTCCCTTGTCTCCAAGAATCTTGATTACTGCTTCCAGACTTCCAAGCGAGTCTGCCTTAACAATTATTCCTTCAGTGCCTGTTTCAATGAGCACTTCATTGACCTGCTCCTGCACTTCCTGCTTTGCCTTTTCAATGCCTGATTCATCCTGCGCAGATATTATTGGCATGCCTGCAACTGCATCTTCTATTCCAGGCGCAGATATTCTTACGCCTGTTGCTGCAAAAACCTGCTTTAATGATTTGAACTTTGATTTTTTGTCCCTCATCTCTGCAAGAGGCAGCGGCTGAAACAGTATTTTTACCTTTGTAACAATCGGCTTTTCAAGCCCGCCTATCACTATAGTATCATTTACCTTAAGATTCCCATCGTAAAGAACAAAGTCAAGAACTTTCCCTACTCCCTTTTCTTCCTTGACTTCAAGGATTGTGCCTTTTGCAGGGCCTTTAACATTGCACTTGAGGCATTCCTCAAGATATTTCTGGGCAAGGCCTGTTATGACCATCAAAAGCTCAGGTATTCCATCCCCAGTCTTTGCAGATACTGGAACAACAGCAACCTGCTTTGTGTAATCGCTAACCCTGTCAAACCTTTCTATTTCCATCTGAAACTTTTCAAATATTTTGCCTAGAAGGGTGTACATTTTATTTTCAAAGCCCGCCTTTACCTCATGGTCCTGGGACTCTATTTTCTTGAGTATTCCCCCCTCTACATTTTTCCACTTTGGCATCAAATCAATCTTATTTGCAGCTATGACAAATGGAGTCTTGCTTTTCTTCAGAAGGTCTATTGCTTCCTCTGTCTGAGGCATTAAGCCCTCATTAATGTCAATGACAACTATTGCAATATCTGCCAATGAGCCGCCCCTCCTTCTCAATGATGTGAAAGCAGCGTGGCCAGGCGTGTCAATTGCAAGAATGCCTGGAATTGTTATTTTTATATTTAGACTGTCAAGCAGGCTGCCGCATACCTTTCTAATTGTTTCCATAGGTATTATTGATGCGCCGATTGCCTGTGTTATTGCCCCTACTTCCTTATTTACAATGGCAGTGCCTCTAATTTTGTCCAATAAAGAGCTCTTTCCGTGGTCTACATGGCCTACTACGGTTACAACAATCTGCCTTATGTTTTTATCTGCCATTTAAAAATAGATAATACAGAGCATTTATTTAACTTTCTATAGGGTTTCATTACTTGAGGATAATAACAATCCATTACCTTTAAATATTAACTGGACTTATTAGTGGTAACAGAAACGCTTGCGTTTCTGGGATTACAAATCAGTCGTGCTGATTTGAAATAACAGATATTTGGGGAGACAAAAAGATGAACAAAACATTTATTGCATTTCTGGTGGTGGCAATAGCGCTAATTTCACTTGCAAATGCAATGCCTGCAACAATCGACAATGTTGAAGTTGAAGGCACATCTTTAAATCCTGATGGAGACAACAAGCTGGACATTGAAAATGGCCAGGAAATAACTATCAAGGTTGAGGTTACATCACAAAGCGATTTGCAGGATGTTGAGATTAAAGCGTTCATATCAGGATATGAATACAACGATCATGAAAGAATTTCTGACACAACAAGCTCATTTGACATGGAAGAAAACACAACATATTCAAAAAAACTTAAGCTTACTCTGCCTGAAAGGGTTGATGAAGATGAATACAAGCTGAGAATTGTTGTTACAGACAGAAACAATGATGACATATCTGCAAACTATAATTTGAAAATTGAGCCGCAGAGGCATAATATGGAAATAAGGGACATAATGACAAGTCCTGAAAACGCTGTGCAAGCAGGATATGCCCTGCTTACAAGCATAAGAGTAAGAAACCTTGGACAGAGTGATGAGGATTCTGTAAAGGTTTCATTAAGTGTTTCTGAACTTGGACTCAGCCAATCAACATACATTGATGAGATTGAAGCAGGCGACACTGAATCATCAGAAGACATATACATGATAATTCCAAAGTGCGCAAAGCCAGGAGCATATGAGATGCTTGTAAAAGTCACATATGACGACGGCTATGAAACAGTTTCTGACTATGTTACATTTGCAGTTAATGGCGATGCATGCGAAGTTGAAGCTGAAGAAGAGGAAGAAGAAGAGGAAGAAGAAGAAGTTTTGCTTCCAGTTATCCCACAGCCAATGCCTCAAGCTCCAGCAGCTGATGAAGGAAATGCAAGCCTAAGAAATGCGCTTGAAATTGCTCTTGTTGCGCTTGTCGTAATACTTGTAATTCTTGGACTCATAATCGGGTTCAGCAAATTGAACAGCGATGAAGCGCTGAATTAATTTTATTCGAGAACTGCTTTTATTCTTCTTATTCCTGCTGCTGCAGATTCTTCCTTTATGATTTTGAATTTCCCAAGCTCTGAAGTGTTTCCTGCGTGAGGTCCCATGCAAATATCCTTTGAGTATCCGCCAATTGAGTAAACCCAAACCTTTGGAGGGTATTTTGCGCCAAACTCTCCCTCTGCTCCTGATTTAAGCGCTTTTTCAGTCTCCATTTCTTCCTTCTTAACCTCAACTGCCTTGCTTATCACACTGTTGACCTCGTCTTCAACATCCTTTAATTCTTCTTTTGTTAACTTTCTGTCAAAATTAAAGTCATATCTCAAACGCTCTGGAGTTATGTTGCTGCCTTTCTGTTTTATGTCATCGCTTTTCAGCACTTTCCTTAAAGCTTTCCCAAGAATATGGGTTGCAGTGTGCAGTCTAGATGTTAATTCTGATGATTCTGAAAGCCCTCCCTTGAATTTCTGCTCAGCACCTATCCTTGAAAGGTCTTGGTGCTTTTCATATTCCTTCTGGAATCCTTTTACATCTATTGGAACTTTCTTTTCTTTTGCTAATTCTTCTATCATTTCTATTGGAAATCCATAGCTCTGGTAGAGAAGGAATGCCTCAACAGCAGTTATCTTGCTGTCTTTTTTCACCATCTTGTCAAATTCCTTCAATCCTTTGTCCAAAGACTTTTGGAACTTGTCTTCTTCTTTCTTTAATTCTGAAAATATAAAATCCTTTTTTTCATTGAGAAGAGGATAGTCATCCTTGTACATCTTAATTACAACCTTTGCCAGCTCAACAGTTGCGTCCAGCTTTAGAAGGTCTAATCCAAGAAGCCTTAGATGCCTTAATGATCTTCTTATATATCTCCTAAGAATATATCCTTGGTCAACATTTGAAGGTGGAACTCCCCTCTCATCCCCAAGTATATGAGTTGCAGCCTTGATATGGTCTGCTATGATTCTGAAAGACTTGACATTATCCTTGCCCATCTCTTTTTTGGTTAAAGACTTTATCTTTTCTATGACCGGCTTGAACACTTCTGTTGCAAAAATATCAGTTTCACCCTGCAAGACCATTGCAACTCGCTCTACACCTAATCCAGTATCAACGTTTTTCTGCGCAAGCTCTTCAAACTTGCCTTCTTTATTCTTGTTGTACTGCATGAAAACATCATTCCAGATTTCAACCCAGTTATTGTCTTCCGGATTAAACTTTTTTGGAGCCGGCTTTGAATTGTCCTTCCAGTAAAACATCTCTGTGTCAGGTCCGCACGGGCCTGTTTCTCCTGCAGGACCCCACCAATTCTCCTTTTTTGGCAGGAATGCTATTCTTTCATCCGGCATTCCCAATGATTTCCATATTCCAGCAGCTTCCTCATCCTTTGGAGCGTCCTTGTCTCCTTTAAAACATGAAACAGCAAGCCTTTTAGGGTCAAGCCCCAGCCATTTCTTTGATGTGAGAAACTCATGGCTCCACTCAATAGCCTCTTTCTTAAAATAATCACCCAAGCTCCAGTTTCCAAGCATCTCAAAAAAAGTTGTGTGGGTTTCATCCCCAACATCATCAATATCCTGAGTTCTTATGCACTTCTGAACATCAACAAGCCTTTTTCCTGAAGTATGAGCCTGGCCCATAAGAAAAGGAACCAACGGATGCATTCCAGCAGTCGTAAAAAGAACGGTTGGGTCGTGCTCAGGTATAAGCGGAGCTGACTCAATTATTGCATGCCCCTTGCTCTTGAAAAATTCAAGATATTTTGCCTTAAGCGCTTTTGTATCCATAAGAGTAAGGTTAATATGATGTTTTTTAAATCTTTTCTTTAAGAAAGAGTTAGATGACCTTAATCATAAGTGTCTTGGAAACTTCTTCTCCATTTGTTGATACTACAACAGGACAGATATAGTTTCCTTTTTCTATTCCCTGAGGATTAAGCTCAAGCTCAAATGTCTTTATTTCACCTACACCAACACTTATTGAAACAGGCGTTATTATTCGTGCATTCTTAGTGCACATGGAATTAATTTCAAAAACATCATCTAACTGCCCTATATTACTTACTGCTGCAATAATTGTGGAAGGCCTGTCAAGAACAAGCTCATTCTTTTCAAGGTAAAATATTTCACCTGATGCTACCATCTTTTTCTTTATTTCCTGCTCGATTGCAGAACTTACCATTTCCTGCGGCTCAACAGTGAGCTGACCTACAACATCCTGAGCTGCTTCCTGTACCTGCGCCTGCTCTTCAAGAGTAAGGTCGTCATAAGCTTCCTTAAGCTCTGTTTCCTGTTCAGGAGTGCAGCTGCACAGAATCAAAAGTGTTAATGCTAAAACTGCTATGAGTTTTTTCATTTTAATTAACTAAGACAAGGCCGTATTTAAAGATTATGTCATAACAGAATTGGATTAAACAAAAATCTTGTTGAGAATATCAAGGGTGTACAGGACTATTGCCTGGGTTTGCTGAGGTGATGGAGAGAATGCCTCTTTTTTTACATGAACTGATGAAATTCTTACTTGATTAATTAGATGAATCTGGTTTGTTAATGCAGGGTCAAGCTCAACACTCTTGTCCCTCAGCTTTGCAATCAGGTTTCCAAGGCCAATGCCAGGGCTTTTTTCCAAAGCATCGTTTCCAGTAACCTCAAAATATTTTCTGTGCAAAGCTGTTTCAAGAAGCCTGCCGCACAAAATGACAGCGCTCCTAAAGCATCCTGTGTTAAAGCACTTTTCAAGCTCATTTATGTCTGCCATCACATCTGCCTTTATCTCTGAAGGTATATTGCTTGGTCTTGAAAGCTTTCCAGCATCAGAATAGTTTATCCCTGAAACAATATTAAGCATTTTTGTTGCTGCAGCTCCCTTGTTTGGAGTGCTTTCAAGCTCTTTTACAATTGCCTTGAGCTGCTCAACCTTTTCAGCATTTTTTGAGTCTGATTGGATTACCTGATCCATGCTTTTTATTTTTGACTTTATAATCTCAACAGCAGTCCCCACTCCTGCCCTGTAATAGTCCTCTTTCTTGCTCTTAAAATCATAGACCTTGCATGTTGCAGGCTTTGCCAGGCTGACTCCCTTTGAAACAGCGTTTTCATAGGCTGCTTTAAGGTTAATTACAGCTTTTTTAAATTCTTCAAGAGGCATATTAGAGTGTTTGAGGCTTGAGTATTTATTTTTTGTGCAAATTTTATAAATAGCCTCAAATTTGCCTGTATTATGAGCAAAGTATTTTTGTTGCCGGCAAAATTAGGACGGCTGGTAGCCAGGTATGTGCCAGGATGCACAATAGAAAAAGACGGGCACCTGATTGTATCTTATGAAATAGCATACAGGGCAGTTAATGCTGCGTATAAATTAATTGGACATAAACTCCATACAAATGGGACTGATCAAATCCAGCAAGGGCCTGGGTGGGTTATTGCAAAGCATTCTTCTGGAATGGACATTACTGATATAAGCAGTGAACTTCGCAGGGTGACAGGGAAAAAACCATATTTTGTCGGGAGAAATACCCTTGTGAAAAGCCCATGGGACTATGCGCAGTATGATGAGTTTGGGGCGAAATTCATTAACAGAGACCGCCCTTCAGCAGAAAGTATGAACCGGATTGTTGAAACAGTGAATGATGGAAATCTCATGGTCATATTTCCTGAAGGAACAAGAACAAAAGGAAAAATGGGAAAGTTCAACCCTGGGGCTGCAATGCTTGCTTACATGCTTTTGCAAAAATATGACCTTGACGCTCCAATATACTGCATGGGGATAAGAAGAGGCAGGAATAAGGCAGACATAAGGATTGCCCCGCCGATGAGAGTTGGAGACTTTGGCGGTATTGCAGAAAAAAGAAGGGAGAAGAAGAAAAGAATAGTGGAAATGACTGATGCAATGCATGAGTGCGTAGGAGAGCTTTCAGGCTTTGGCAAGAAAAATACTGGAAATGATTCGCTTGAAAGAATTATCGGACAACAAAGCGGGTTAGCTTTATCTGTTCTCTCAGATTCTTTAATAAAAAGCTTTTATGGAATATAAAATTAATATCATACCCAAATTTCTTTTTTACCAGAGCAGATGCATACTTGAGCATAAGCTCCTTGCTTGAAAATGTGATTGGCTTTGACTCCATTGCCTTTCTTGTTGCTTCCCTTACTACCCATACCCCTAATGGAACAGCATATTCTCCTGTTATGAACCTTAAAGCAAGGACTGTTGCCTGCTTTCTCATTGACTTTAGCTTTTCAAGAATTGGAAGACGGGCGGCATAATATCCCCCTGCAGTATTTTCTGCATAATCCTTTCTTCCTTGATATGACTCATAGTCAGTTGAAAAATCAATGCTGTCGGACATATTCCACGAAGCCCGAGGCATGTACATCTCAAATAGTTCATAAGTCCAAACATCAGGAAATGTTAAAATTAAGTAATAGTTTCCGAGATAGCTTCCAAAATAAGCAGAATATTCTGCAGAGTTGTATGCTTTTATTTCGCTGATTATATTTTTCCCAACTGAATCATCGACAGCAGTTATACTCCACCTTGTAGGCACAAGCTTTCTGTTTTTTCCTATGCCCAAATTGCCAACTGAAAGCACTTTTGAAAGAAAGTTTTCGTCAAAGCCATGCTTATAGAGGTAAAGCATTGCCTTTCCTGACTTCAAATCTGTATCGCTTACAACCTTATCCACTTTTGTGTGGATTTTTGGGTTTGATGTGATGCCAATATCCTTAACAGAAGCATTAGGGCCCATAGGGGCTGTATGAGAATCTGTCTTTACCCTAAACTGAGGCTTTTGATGAAGATTAATTTCAACATCAACAGGCTTTGAAGCCATGCCAACTTCCCGTGATATTTCCAAAAGCTTTGTTGACTTCTGCTTTACATAGCTCTTGAACCTGCTGTTGATTAATGAAGAGCGAAAATCCACTATTTGAGGTATTTGATAGTTGTTCTCTGCCCAATGCCTTGGAGCGTCATACTCCCATGTGTTTTCTGCATTGCCAGGGCTTAGCACTCCAACATTAACATGAGGGTATCCATACCTGCCTACAAAAGGAGCAGGGCTTGCGCCAAAAAAGTCTTTTTCAGCAGTCTTTTCCCTCACCTTAAACATTGACTCGGCCTTTGCTATTATTGGGCAGAATGTCCTGCCGCAATTGTTCATAGGGTCAGAGCCTTTGCATTTTATGCACTTTATGATCATAGGAATTGGGGGGTATTTTAGAATATTAATAGTTTGTTGTATAGTATTTAAACAAAACAAATAAATATCAGCTCTGGTTTATTAGAGTATATTGGGATTATAATTTTTTTATCTAGGTAAAAAACATGATTGAAGAAAAACAGATTGAAGAAATAAGAGACTCGCTTCTTAACTGCAAAAGGCCAATTTATTTTTTCCATGATGACCCTGACGGACTATGCTCATTTTTATTGTTCTATAGGAAATTAGGCGAAGGCAAAGGGATTGTGATAAAAACAAAACCAAGAATAAACGAGATGTTTGCAAGAAATGTAAGTGAGTATGAAGCAGACAAAGTATTTATTCTTGACATAGCCATTGTTGAGCAGGAATTTGTTGACCGCGTGAAAGTTCCAGTTGTATGGATAGACCACCACGATCCGCTTGACATCAAGGGGTTGAAATACTTTAACCCAAGACTGAACGGAGAGAATATACCTCCAAGCAGAATCTGCTATGAAGTTGTTAAACAGGATTTGTGGATAGCAATGGCAGGATGCATAGGGGACTGGTACATGCCCGATATAAAGGATGAGTTTTGCGATAAATACCCTGACCTGCTTGACAAAAGCGTTGAAAAGCCTGAAGAAGCGCTGTTCAACTCAAAGCTTGGAAAACTTATCAAAATACTGTCATTTAATTTGAAAGGAAAAACCCAGGACGTTATGAAGTCTGCAAAAGTGCTGACAAGGATTGAAAGCCCGTATGAGATTCTTGAGCAGAAAACTCCAAAGGGCAAGTTTATCTACCAAAGATATGAAAAAATAAAGAAATTCTATGACGATCTTTTGGGCGATGCCCTAAAATGCAAGGCAGCAGGAGACCTGTTTATTTTTACATACACTCATGACAAGTTCAGCCTTACAAAAGAACTTTCAAATGAGCTTTTGTACAGGTTTCCAAAAAAAATAATACTTATTGGAAGAGAAAAATCAGGAGAGATGAAGTGCAGCCTGAGATCAGGAGGAGATGTAATAATTCCTCCAATGCTTGTAAATGCTCTGAAAGGAGTTGAAGGATACGGCGGAGGGCATGAGCATGCCTGCGGAGCTGTTGTAAAGAAAGAAGATTTTAAGCAGTTTATAACAAATCTTGAAAAGGAAATTTCTGCAAAGAAACCTTAAACTTTATATATCCCTTCAAAATCATCATTATTATACGCGCCGGTGGTCTAACGGCTATGACAATGGCCTTCCATTAATTCATTAGAAGGGAGCCATTTATCTGGGTTCGAATCCCGGCCGGCGCATGTATTCTTCATTCAGGAATAAAGATATCATGAGTTATTTCTTTATGCTTCCAAGTTCCTGACCTGTATACAGCATAAGCAATGGCTGCAGCAATAATGCTTGAAACAGGAAATGATATCCACAACCCTGTTGACTGAAGCGAAGTATAGTATACAAGAAAATAAGCAAGAGGTATTTGAATAAACCATAATGAAATAATTGTAACAGTCATTGTTGTCTTTGTCATCCCTGCCCCCCTTAAAACTCCGTTAAATGCCTGATGCATTGCAAAAAACCCAAATGAAACAGCCATTATCTTGATGAACATTGCGCTTTCAAGAATCACAGCAGTTTCTCCTGGAATAAAAAAAGAGGCAAAATGCTGCGCAACAAAAAAACTTAAAACGCCAATAAAACTCAATAAAATAAATCCGCTAAATGCGCTTTTTCTTGCAATCAGTTCAGCCCTTTCAATCTTTCCTGCACCAATGTGCTGCCCTACTAAAGTGGACGTTGCCATTGAAAGTCCCAATGTAGGAAGCAGTATGAAATGAAAAAAGTTTATGCCAATCCCATACGCTGCTGTCACTGTTGTGCCAAGCCCTGCAACAAGAAATGTAAGAAAAACCATACCTAACGACCTTGTTGACATTTCCAATGCTGAGGGTATGCCCAATCCAAATATTTTTTTTATAAACTTCTTGTCAGGCAGCATGTTTCTCAGTTTAAGCTGAATTCCCATATCCCCTTTTATCAGCAGCCCAAGCGCTATGATAAATGCAAATGCCTGAGTCACTGCTGTTGCAACAGCTGCTCCAGCAACTCCAAATGCAGGAAAAGACCCATAACCCATTATGAACAATGGGTCAACAACAAGGTTAAGAAGCACGGTTCCAAGAACAATATAAATTGGAATTTTTACCTCCCCAACACCCCTAAGGATGTTCTGAAAAGACATGTATCCAAAAACAAAAACCATCCCAATGAAAGATATGTGCAGATAAGAAACAGCTCCTGATGAAACAGCCTGATTTGCACCCATCAATGAAATAATTAAATCTGTAAAAAGATAACCTATGAATGACATCACTGCAGCAGATATTAGAGTAAGCGATATCGCCTGTCCTGCAACATAATCAACACCTCTCTGGTGATTTTTCCCCTTGTACTGGGCTACCAATATACTTCCAGCTAATGAAAGCCCCATTCCAAGCGAGATAAAAAAGAAAATCACAGGAAAGCTTAATGAGATTGCAGCCACTGCCTCAGTCCCAATCCTTCCAACCCAAAACAAATCTGTAAGCTGGTATGCTACCTGCAGGAGGTTTACAAACATTATTGGAACAGCCAGCAAAAGAATTGACTTTAATATTGAACCATTTAAAAGCTTGTTTTCATTCATTTAAAACACAATTTGAAATGCTGTTTAATAAGGTTTCTTTTGCAACCAATTAAAAAAGAAGAGTGATTCTTTTTGAAAATGTTTAAATACTCTATTTCTGAGAGTTAAACTATGATAGACCAGAAGGATATCAGGAAAGCAATTGAAAAGAGGGAGAAAGATCTCGGAATTAAAGAGATTAAATCAGTTA
>CAZLVM010000010.1:0-11628 GCA_964562875.1 uncultured Methanosarcinales archaeon
CTCATTATAGCCTTGACAAACCTTAATTAAATAATTTGCAATATGAGAAGGCTTATACTTCTTCGCACTATCAATAACAACACTAGGATAGTCTTTTAGAAGCGAAATAAGAGAACTTTCTTTATCTCCAAGAACTTTGCAGTCAACATCTTTCAAACTCTTATAATTTGCTTTATTTAGAACAGACTTAATACGAGCATAAGTGTACTGAACATAAGGCCCAGTCTCTCCCTCAAAAGATATTGATTCTTCCGGATTGTATGTCATGTCTTTTGCAGCGTCGGTCTTTAGCATGAAAAACCTTAACGCTCCAACACCTATAACATCCGACCTTTTCTTTACCGTTTCCTTTGAAAGCTTTTCATGCCTTTTTACAATCTCATTCTTTGCAAGCTTTCTCATCTCATCAATAATGTCATCAGCATCAACAACCTTTCCTTCTCTTGACTTCATCTTTCCTTCAGGAAGGAATACCATGCCATAGCTCAGGTGAATCATTTTTTTTGCAAACTCATATTTCATAAGCTCAGCAATCTTGAAAAGCTGCTTAAAGTGAAGGTCCTGCTCATTGCCCACAACATAGATTGATTTTGAAAGATTTGGGTAGTCCTCAAACTTTAGCTTTGCCAGGTAAAGGTCATTTGTCATGTAAATTGTAGTTCCGTCTGATCTTAGTAAAACTTTGTTAGGAAGCTTGTAAGGCTCTAATTCAACTAGAACAGCTCCTTCATCCCCTTTCTTGAAGACGTTTTTCTTAAGCCCTTCCATGACAACATTCTTTCCGTACTGCCATATTTCGCTTTCATAGTAGAACTTGTCAAACTTGATTCCGAGCTCATCATATGTTTTTTTGAACCCGTCAAATGCCCATCTGTTCATCTTTTTCCAAAGCTTGATTGTTTCAGGGTCTCCGTCTTCCCATTTCTTGAGAAGCTCTTGTACACTTTTTTCATATTTCTCGCTTTCCTTTTCTTTCTTGGAATAAAGGACATAATAGTCTCCTACAAAATGGTCGGATTTCTTGTCTGGCTCTTTGTCCTTGCCCCATTTCTGGTAGGCATACATGCTCTTGCATATGTGTATTCCCCTGTCATTTCCAAGGTTTGATCTTATAATCTTGTTTCCGCTGAATTCGTAAAGCCTTGATATTGCCTCTCCTAAGAAAATATTTCTTAAGTGGCCAAGATGCAGGGGCTTGTTTGTGTTTGGCGAGCAGAACTCAACCATGATTTCTTTTCCTGCTTTTTTCTCAGGTTTTCCATAATTATCCTCTTGTTTTTCTATTTCAACCAAAACCTGCTTTGCAAGCTCTTCCTTATTGAGAAAGAAGTTCACATAAGACCCGTTTACGTCTACTTTTTTGATGAACTTGTTTAGCACTATCTTTTTTGCAATATCGCCTGCAATGTCCTGCGGGCTTTTCTTGAACTCTTTTGCAAGCAGAAAGCATGGAAATGCATAATCGCCCATTGAAGAATCCGGCGGAACCTCTAAAATAATCTCGGACTTAACGCCTGCTTTCTTCAGCCCCTTTTTGATTTCCTGAACAAATTTGTTCATAGGGCATTATTTGAGAGGTGTATTTATTAAGTTTTCGGGTTAATGTCCGAAATAAAACATTATGTCCAAAACAAAACATTTATATAGTAGTTCTACTATAGGTGTATTATGGATAGCAAAGAGCTGAGTGAAGAAGCAATGAGGTTTGAGAGAGTAAGGAGAGCGAGAGAACTGCTGGAAGGAATGCAGTACGGAAAGGAGGACTGAGCATGCAAAGGAAATTATCAGAATATATGGAAACGAAAAGAGCGCAGCTCGGTCCCCTTATTATTTCAATCGTAAAGTCTTCTACTGTCGAAGTAATTAAGTAAAATGCCAAGCATAATGGAGATTACAAGCAGATACATTTCCCGCCGCCCTTCTGTGCAGGAGTGTCTTGCAAACAACATGATTAACTATTCAAAGCTTGCAAGAAAGATTTCTTCAAAGCACAAAGTAAGCTTTGACGCTGCATTAGTTGCTTGCAGGAGAATTTCAACAAAGCTCAAGCCTGGCAAGGGCATTGCAGAGCTTATGAAAAATTCAAAAAGAACAATAGAAGTAAAGGACAATACGGCCAAGATAATCATAGATATTAATATCAAGAAAGACGAGTTGTCAAGAGCAGTTGATATGCTCAACTATTAACTCTTTTCTTCTTCGTCGTCAGATTTGTCCTTGGACTTTTCGTCTTTCTCGTCTTCCTCTTCTTCATCTTCAGAGGCTTCATCATAGCCAGCCATGAATCCTTCTTCTTCAGGCGATATTTCCCCGCCTTCGACAAGCTCTTCTCTGGCTTGCTCGCCATAGACGTTTTCTTCGCTGTCTCCTAACGACTCAAAATCTTTTTTCTTCTTCATATTTAAAGAAAGCAGGCAGGTGGTTTAAAAAGTTTTCGCTTATAATATTTAAGATTTTATGATTCCATAGCCTATTAATCTCCATCTGTTCCCTATCCTTCTGGAGATTGTAACTCTGGAATCATCTTCTGCGCATACAGGCCTCTTGAGCTTGCAGCTGAAAGAATTCTTGTGGAGCTCGCTGACAATGCCGACTGTTGCTGTTGAGTTGACATTAAGCATCAATGTTTCCATTAGCTTTACAGGATCAACAACAAGTTTGTCCTTTGACCCTACAACTCTCTTAAGCAGATGTATTTCAAGCTTTAAATCATACCATACTGGCGGCAGCTTTCCTTTCATTCCAACAACAGCTCCCGCAAGCTTGTCTGATTTTACAATAGAAGGGTCAAGCTCTGTAAGGATTGCCACGCTCCCTCCTGGATGAATTTCATCAATTTTAGTATTTCCAGCCATAAGACCGATTATTTTTGTAAAAATAGGCTTCCATACTGTCTTGTTCTTTTCAATAACATCTCTTCCCGGGAGAATTTCCATTTCTGCTCCGACTTTGAGTACACCCTGTTTTAGCGAACCTCCAAGGACTCCGCCAACCATCTCATTTATTTCTGCGCCTGGCTTGTTTATATCAAAGCTTCTTGCTATAAACATTATCGGTTCTTTTTTAGGGTCTCTCTTTGGAGTTTTGAAATTCTTCTCCATTGCCTCAATCAGAGCATCAATATTTATGCCATGCATTGCTGACATTGGGATGATAGGGACTTTTTCATATATAGAACCTTTCAGGAACAGTTTTATTTGCTCATGATTCTTTTTTGCCTGAGCTTCAGAAACAAGGTCTATTTTGTTTTGTACAACAATTACATTTCTTATTCCGATTATTTCCAAAGCCTGCAGATGCTCTTTTGTTTGGGGCTGAGGGCACTGCTCTGCAGCAGAAACCAAAAGTATTGCAGCATCCATGATTGCGCTTCCGCAAAGCATTGTAGCCATAAGTGATTCGTGGCCTGGAGCGTCAACAAAGCTCACATTTCTTAGCTTTTTTGCATCTCCATCGCATTTTGGACACTTTGGCTGTGTTGTGTAAGCTTCATGGCCTTTGCATTTTGAACACTTGTAGAAAGTTGAGTCAGCGTACCCAAGCCTAATTGTAATTCCTCTTTTCAGCTCTTCAGAATGTGTATCTGTCCATTTGCCGGTCATAGCTTTAACCAAAGTTGTTTTCCCATGGTCGACATGCCCAACTAGCCCTATGCTTATTTCCGGTTGAGGGTTTTCATCTTTCTTCTTTACAGCTTTCTTTGCCATTGAGAAGATAAAAACATGAATTCTTTATAAAGATTGCTCTGAAGACCAGCAATCTTTAAATTGCACCGGTTTTTTTTGCATGTGAAAATGGCAAAGCCAAAAATTTATCTTGCATCACCTTACGGTTTTACAGCTATGCAAAGGCATGGGATGTATGAACTTCTTGTTCCTGCAATTAAGGAGACTGGATGCATTATTCTTGATCCTTGGGCAATTAACAAGCCTTTGGCAGATCAAGCTCTTGCTCTTCCGCCAGGTCCTGAACAGACAGCAAAATGGGCTGAAGTAAACCTCAATATGGGGGAAAATAATGAAGAGGCAATGAGGGAATGCGATGGTCTTGTTGCATGCCTTGATGGTCCTGACCCTGACAGCGGGACATCTTCAGAAGTTGGGTTTGTATACGGCCTTGGGAAGCCAATCATTGGATACAGGGATGATTTCAGGATGGCTGGTGAAAATCCAGCATCAATTATAAATCTGCAGCCAGAGCATTTTATCAGGAAATCTATCCCTGTTTATGATGGGAAAATTGTAACATCAATTCCAGATCTTCAAAAAGAAATAAGAAGAATTTTCTTTGGTGAATAAAATGCAAGTAGACTTTATTGTGCATCCAGAACAGGCAGGCTACAGGCCGCAGGAAATTTACGGGCTTTATGAGGAAGATCTGGAACGGGTTGTGGCATCAAGCGAGTTTCCAATTCTGATCATGGACGGCAGCGAAAGGCATTTCACCGCAAGGGTCCCTGCAGAGCACAGGTTCAGCTCTGTGAGAATCGAAGGGGATTCCAGCTTTCCAAGATACACAGGCCATGTCCCGAGGGAAGAGATGGCAAGGCTAAGGGGACTGTTAGGAGACTTCAAAAGCCACAGGGCAGCAATCCACGGCGCTTATTTCGGAAGGTGTGTTGAGCATCTTGCGCTTCAGCTTTTCTTTGATTTTTTTCATGGCAAGGAAATGTATATTCATGAGATGAGCACAGTGGAAAAGAATGCTATGGTAAGAGTGCACGAAGAAGCAGGGGATTTTGTAAAGTCCAACATGAGGTGGGGAAAAGTCCTTAACTCATTTTTAGGCCCTTTAGTATCCATGCCAACCAAAAGCGGTCTAAGGTTCGGAAACATAACCTACCAGATGATTGGAAAAAACACAATTGTATATTCCCCTGGAGAAGTGTTTGTCCCGGATCAGGCATTTGCTGCGCAGGAATAACTTATTCTCTGATAATTTTCAGAATTTCATCTCTTTTTTCTTCCATGAGTTCTTTTGTGTCTGCTTCAAGATTAAGCCGTACTAATGATTCAGTATTTGACATTCTGACATTGCACCACCAGTCATCAAACATAACAGAAACTCCGTCTAGGTGCAGAATTTCTTTTGCATCACCGTATTTCCCCTCAACTTTTTTCAGCACAGCTTCCTTGTTTTCAACTTCTGAGTTTATCTCTCCTGACTGAACATACCTTTTCAGCGGATTAATCAGCTCAGAAATCTTTTTCCCTCCTGAAATAAGCTCAAGAATCATAAAGCATACTTTGATGGATGATTCACAAAAGAAAGTTTCTCTGAAATAATAGTGTCCTGAAACCTCTCCTGAAAACGCAGCATTCTCCTCTCTCATCTGTTTCTTGATTAGAGCATGCCCTACTTTTGTTATCATAGGGGTTCCGCCTGTTTTTTTAATTTCTTCTGCAACAACCTTGCTTGACCTTAGGTCATAGCCAACTTTTTCTCCAGGAAATTTTCTGGCCAGCAGGGCAGTTATAAGATCTGAGGGTATTATTTCTCCGTTTTCATCAACAAATGCGCAGCGGTCCGCATCGCCGTCAAAAGCAATGCCTATGTCTGCCTTTTCTTCAACAACCTTTTTCTGCAAATCTTTTAGGGTTTCATACTTAAGAGGATTTGCCTCATGGTTCGGAAATGATGGGTCAAGCTCGAAATACATCGGCACAACTTCGCAGAAGTCCTGTATTATTTCAGCTTCTTTCACGCCCATTGCATTGGCAGTGTCTATGACAACTTTAGACTGGAACTTGCTGATTCCTTCTGTAACAAGTTTTTTGTAATCATCCATAAATTCTTTTTTTGTTATTTCACCTTTTTTTTCAGGTTCAGGAAATTTATTTTCATTTGCCATTTTTTCAATCTTGTCTATCCCTGTTTCATATCCTACTGGCACAGTGCCTTTAACAGTCATTTTGAATCCGTTGTATTTTCCCGGGTTGTGGGATGCAGTTACCATTATGCCTGCGTCAAATTTGTAGAATCCTGAGCAAAAGTAAAACTGGGGCGTAGTGGCCATGCCCAAGTCGACAACATCTGCTCCCTGGTCAGTTACCCCTCTTGCAAGAGCTTCAAAAAGCGATGGAGAACTTGTTCTCATGTCTCTTGCAACAACAATTTTCTTTGCGCCTGAAAATACTGCAAAAGCCCTCCCTATTCTGTAAGCTATGTCTTCATCAAGCTGTTCCTTGTAAATGCCCCTAATATCATATGCCTTGAAAATTCCAGTCACTTTAGATCCTTCCACTCCTTCTGCGCTTTTGTGTATCTTTCTTCCGTTCCGGTGTCAAACCACTGTCCTGCAAAGGGGTATCCGCAGAGCTTTCCCATCTTTGCAAGCTTTGGGAAAATATCCTTTTCCATCATCGCAAAGCCTTCAGGCACCATGTCAATAACTTCCGGTTCTATTATGTAAAATCCTGAATTGATAAAATTTGAAGGCGCTTCTTCTTTTTTTGGCTTTTCTACAAACTCCAAAATCTTGTCTCCATCAAGTTTTGCAACTCCGTATGCAGATGGGTCTTCAACATTCCATAATGCGATTGTTGCAAGAGCATTATTTTTTCTATGGACCTCAAGCATTTCTTTCAAATCAAAATCTTTTAGCTCATCCCCATTTGTCATGGCAAATGTTTCTGTCAATTTGTCTTTCAGCAGTTTAAGGCACCCTGCTGTGCCCAAAGGCTCGTTTTCCATGATATAATCAGCCTTTATGTTGAACTTGTGTCCGTCCCCAAAATAGTCCTTTATCTTTTCAGGAAGATAATGTATCGAGAATATTATGTCATTTATTTCAAATTTTTTGAAAAAGTCAACCAAATGCTCCAGGACAGGCTTGCCGTGGATTGGAATCATCGGTTTGGGTATGCCTAGCTGTTCTGTAATCTCCTTTAGCCTTGTGCCAAAGCCTCCCGCTAAAATCACCGCTTTTTTGATGTCCATACGATTGCTGTATTGGAAAGATATATAAATTTTGCCAATCCCCTATGTGTAATGATACAGAAATTCAGAGACTTGATGAAAGTCACGCAGAATCTTGAAAAGGTTGACAACAACCTCAATGTTCTTCATGAAGAGGTGGCATTTCTCAAGAGGAATTTTGATGACATAAAGGGCAGTGTTGACAAAATTCTTGATGTTGTCAATGAGACCACAAAGACTCAGGAGAGGATGTTGAGGAATTTTAACAAGAATCTTGTTGAGATATCTACAATCAAGGAAAAGTTCAAGGAAGAACTGTTTAATTTCAAGCTTCTTAAGAATCAAACCCAGAAAGAAATAATGGAAAAGTTTTCAGAGGAGATAGAGAAAGAAATAGAGCAAAGAAAGGAAGACATTAAGATTGATTCTGGAAATTATAAGGAGATAAAAGAATCCATTGAGGGGTTTGCAATGGGACTGGCTTCTGCAAGGGCAGAGATTGCAAAGTGGACAGAAATAAGCGGGAAAATCAAGGCAGAGGATTTTGAGCTTACAAAATTCACAAACAAAATAAAATCAATAGAAGACGAAAAACTGGAGCTAATGCAGAAGGTTGACTCTTTGGAAAGATTGCTTTCAAAGATGAGAAGAAATCAGAGATAGAAATCCTCAAACTCTTTCATGACTTTCTTAAGATATTCAATAATACCTGTTTTGAAGAGAATTTCTATGAGTCCTGCTTTGACCTTTTCCATTTCCTGTTTTGTAACATTTCTGTTGTAGGTTGCCCTGTATATTTTGAAAAGATCTGATGCTGGCGTGTAGATGTCCTTGTATTGCTTTCTGAGCCATCTAAACCGTTGAGAATGATTTCTAGGAACTTTATTCATTTTTGAGAAAATAAGGAAGTCAGCAGCTTCAATCAGCGCTTTGTAATACAGTGTGATTGCAGCCTTGTACCTTTTCTTTTTCTCTGAATCCATTGCTGCCTCAAAGAATTCCTTAAGAGTTGCTACAATCTCCTCTTTGGTTATCTCAGTTCCATTTGTTTTAATTCCATTCATTAATCATTATTCTGGAATTAATGGTATTTAATTCTTATGCTAAATAATAAATACTTCCTCCAATTCCCTGGCAGCATGGAAGATCATTTAGGGATACTGATTGTCGATGATGTAATGAGCTGGCACCAGGTTGCTGAAGCTGCAATTGAAAAGGGCAAACGCAGATTAGGATATGATGCAGTAAAGGTTTTCAATGCATATACTATTAAGAATGGCCTGGAATTGCTGAGAGATAAGAATCCTGGCGCTGTCCTGCTTGACATTAACTTTGATGAGCGAAACAAGAAAAACCAGGACGGAATAGATAGTTTCCTGGTGCCTGCTAGGGCAGTGGGAATAGAAGTGCCAATTCTTTGTTGGAGCAGCGACAGTTCGTTTAGGTGGGTTGCAAGAAGGTCTGGAGCTGATGATTTTCTTAACAAGAGCCAGGCAAAGTATGGCTCTCATCTTGTGGATGCCTTGGATACTGTAATTTATGTGAGAAGGCATCATCAACCCTAAAACTTTTAAACTCTCAAACGTTCTACTCATTATGAGCAGAAAGCATAAGGCAGTTCCTAAGCCAACTGTAAAGACAGCAAGAAATTCAAGAAATGCTGTGCATAAGTACTATAATTCTGATGAGGCTCATAGTGTTGCATATCCTGCAGGAAGGTGCAAGAAGTGCAAGAAAATAACACTCTGCTTCTGCGATAAATGCAGTTCCTGGGCATGTGAAAACCATCTTGAAAAAAAGAATGAGCTTGACCTTTGTGAAACCTGCAGACAGCATTAAGTTTATTAAATCTTTTTGCCAACTGCTTCAACAAACGGCTTTATTTCTTTCAGAAGATTTTCAAACTCTTTGAGATTAAGTGTTTGGTCTTTGTCAGAAACTGATTCTTCAGGATTATGGTGAACTTCAATCAAAAGCCCGTCTGCCCCTGCAGCAATCGCTGCCTTGCTCATTGGAACTACCAATTCTTTTACACCAGTCCCATGGCTTGGGTCAACAAATACTGGAAGATTCGAGTTTTGCTTGAGATAAGGCACAGCATTCAAATCAAGAGTGTTTCTCGTAAACTTGCAGAAAGTCCTTATTCCTCTTTCACACAAAATAATATTTTCATTTCCTTCTTTTGCAATGTATTCTGCAGCATTCAAAAATTCTTCAATTGTTGCAGACATGCCTCTCTTCAATAAAATAGGTTTGTCAATCTTCCCAACAGCTTTCAATAATTCAAAGTTTTGCATGTTCCTCGCTCCAATCTGAATTATATCAGCGTATTTTGCAACAAGCTCAACCTTTGACGGGTCCATTACTTCTGTAACGACAAGCATTTTTGCTTCAGAAAGAATCTTCAGCCCGTCTTCACCCATTCCCTGAAAAGAATATGGAGATGTTCTTGGCTTGTAAGCTCCCCCTCTAAGAAATTTGATTCCCAGCTTTTTTAAGCCTTCAGCTGTCTTCATTATCTGCTCTTTATTCTCGACAGCGCATGGGCCTGCGATAACTGTAAAATTATTTCCCCCAATCTTTTCTCCTGAAACATCAATAATTTTGTCGCCTTTTTGATTTACAATTTTCATAGTTTCACACCCCTCAACTCATACTTTGTTGAGTTTACAATTTTAACTTTGACAACATCCCCCATCTTTAATTTTTCATTGATTATTATAGGTTTGTAGGCATAGTTTCTCCCTACTGATGTGCCATCTGTTCCAATTTCATCAATTATTATGTCGCCTGACCAGCCAACCCACTGCTTACTATTCTTGAATGCAACCCATTCAAAAAGAGAGGATGCTGTTTTTGACCGTTCATTTATCTCTGCATTAAAAACCGGCTCCATTGAGGCTGCATCCGTGCCTGGTCTTACTCTGAATTTTGACACCTGCAGCAAATCAGGCTTTATCACTTCTGTTATGAAATCAATAGATTCCTTGAACTGTATTTTGGTTTCTCCAGGAAAACCGCAGATTATATCTGTTGATATTGTTATTTTTGGAAAGCTCGCTCTGAACGCTTCAACAATATTCTTGAACTGTTTTGTTGAATATTTTCTTTTCATTTGCTTTAGAATCCAGTCATTGCCTGACTGAAGGGGAATGTGTAAAAAATTGAATATCTTTTTGCTTTCAAATACCCTTATCATTTCATCCTGGACAGGGAGCAGATGGTCGGGGTTCATCATTCCAACCCTTATCTTGAAATCTCCGGGAATTTTCACAATTTTCTGCAGCAGCATTGGAAGCTGCGACTTATTTTCCCTGTCAAGCCCGTATGCAGCTGTGTCCTGCGCAGTAATCCAGATTTCCTTGCATCCCTGCGTAACAGCCCTTTGCGCCTCTTCAAGAATCTTTTCTTCAGGATATGACATCAATTCACCTTTAACAATTTTTACAGAGCAGTATGCGCAGTCTCCTTTGCATCCTGACGCAATCGGCACTATTGCAACCTTGCTGTTTCTTCTTACCCTTGGCAGGCCTATCTTGACAGTCTGCTTTTCAGGCTTTGCAATCACCTCAACCGGGTTGTCGTTTATTGTTTCCTCTACAACTTGGACAATTTCCTTCAAATTGTGCGTGCCTATCAAAGAAGCTTCAGGAAGGATTTTTCTGATTTCAGAAACAATATCATGTGTTATGCAGCCTGCAACAACAATCTTCTTGTATGGAAAGTCTTTCTTCAATTCCTTCAAGTATTTGATTGCAGTGCTGTTGCCTTTTACAGTGCAGACATTCACAACTATGCAAAAAGCTTCATCTATCTTTCTCATTATCTCAAAACCTGTTTTTTTCAGCAGACCTTTCATTATCTCTGATTCAGAGAAATTTACAGCGCACCCAAATGTTTTGAAGTAAATTTTAGCCATAGAATTGAGTTATTTAGCAATCAATATAAAAATATAGTTAAAAATTAAACTTTTTTTGCAGTCTTTCTTTGTTTTGCCTGTTCAAGACTTACCATCTTTCTGCAGTCAAAGCACCATTTTCTCATAGGGCTGTAGCTTGCGACTTTTTTCCCGCATCTTGTGCAATTAATCAATTTATATCCCCAAACAGGAACTAATAGGCAGTGGTTTAAAAAAGTAATGGGGTCACCCTTCATTCGTGCTGTCGCCGAGGAATTCGTAGTATTTCCTCATAAGGCATAGCACTGTCTCGTCAGGTTTTTTATTTAGAAGCTCATTGTTTATTTGGAAAAAGCTTTTTCCGTTTTTTATTGGCTGAGTCATGTAAAAATGTGTAAAGAACACGCATGCACCTATAAGCCGATTTTTGCTTCCTGCTGTCATAGAAACTTTCTCGAGCAAATCTTTTAGAAGAGGATCGAATTTATCCCGTCTCAGCTTTGCTGTTATATATGCCACCATTTCCCCCAAATATACTCTTTAATTGATTCCGCATATATAAATTTTATGGGTAAACATGGGTAAGGGTGGGTAAATCTATTCCAGAAAGATTTAAAAACACGCATGCCTTAAAATAAAATATAGAATACAAGTATAATGATAAAAAACGGCGGTGAGACGAAATGGATGACCTTCTGCAATTAGGGGGGAATATAGAGCTTTCTGGATTCCGTGATTTTGACGGCGGGACAATGGTTATTTTAAAGAAGATAGTAGGCAATTATGCAAGAAAATTCTCTACAACCTGCAGC